>NZ_JAFLMY010000020.1:0-63514 GCF_017313375.1 Agrobacterium sp. Ap1 | reverse complement strand
GGACAAAAGCCCTGATCGCGCTGCCGTGGAATAGCTTTGAACAGAGCTTGACCTTACCCCGCCGATTAGAGAAGCGCCAATAGTGTTTCCAGCATCGTCGGCCAGTTTTTCAACGCGATCTATGGCGGGTTCTTCGGTGCCGGAATGGGGATCATGATGCTGGCGGTGCTTGGGCTCACGACCGGTGGCACCTATCATCACCTCAATGCGATGAAGAACCTGTTTGCCATGCTGATTGCCGGCGTGGCGATCGTTGTCTTCATCAGTGGCGATGTGGTGGCATGGCCGGAGGCGCTGGTGATGATCCCGGCAGGTGCACTCGGTGGTTATTCCGGCGTCTGGCTGGCGCGTCGCGTGCCGCAGGCAGTGCTTCGCTGGTGCGTGGTGGCGGTGGGATCGGCGCTGACGGTCTATTATTTCGTAACCGGGTGATCGCGGCGTCAGTCGTCCGCAAGCAAATCCGGGCGACGTATTTGCGTCAGCTTTAGAGCCTGCTCCAGCCGCCATTTTTCGATCGCTGCGTGATTTCCTGAAGTCAGGACCGTCGGGATTTCCTGGCCTTCGAAAACCTGCGGGCGGGTGTAATGCGGGTGCTCCAGCAGGCCGTGCTCAAAACTTTCGTTGGTGCCGGAATGGGCATTGCCCATGACGCCCGGCAGGAGGCGGATGATACTGTCGAGAACGGTCAGCGCTGCCGGTTCGCCGCCCGACAGGATGTAGTCGCCGATTGACACTTCCTCGAGGTTGCGTCCGTCGATGACGCGCTGGTCGACGCCTTCGAAGCGGCCGCAGACGATGACGACGCCTTCGCCATCGGCGAGTTCACGCACCCGGCTCTGGCTTAGCGGCTTGCCGCGCGGGCTCATCAGCAGGCGGGGGCGGGTATCGGCGGCGACAGAATCGATCGCTCTCGCCAGAATATCCGGTTTCAGCACCATGCCGGCGCCACCGCCGGCCGGCGTATCGTCTACGGTGCGGTGCTTGTCTTCAGCAAAATCGCGGATCTGTATCGTATCGAGCGACCAGTCGCCACGTTCCATCGCCTTGCCTGAAAGGGAGAAAGCGAGATGTCCGGGAAACATTTCCGGATAGAGCGTCAGGAGGGTTGCGCGGAATGTCATTCTTCGTCCTGGCCGGGAGCTTTTTTGGAGGGACCCTGGCGGGGCTTGGGCTGACGTTTGCCGACTGCGGTTGGATCCCTGTCGTTCGGATCCTCGATCAGGCCAGCGGCCTCAGGGTCAATCAGGATTTTGCCTGCGTCCAGATCGATCTCCAGAACCGCTGCCTCGGAAAAGGGGATGAGCGCCGGGCGTCGACCGGGGCCTTTCAGTTCAAGCAAATCGCCAGCGCCGAAATCAAATACCGCGCTGACTTTGCCATAGCTTTTGCCTTCAGCATCGACGGCTTCGAGGCCTTCGAGATCGGCATAATAGAATTCGTCCTCGTCAAGCTCTTCGTCAGGAAGATTGTCGCGTTCGACGAAGAGTTCCAGCCCGTTCAGGGCTTCGGCTGCATTACGGTCGTTAATGCCGCGGAAGCGGACAACGACGACGTTTTTTGCATCGCGGATTTCGAGGATTTCGAACCGCCGCCCGTCTTCTGCATAAAGATGACCGTATTCGCCAAGGGCTGTCGGGTCCGCAGTGAAGGATTTGACCCGTACTTCGCCCCGGAGACCTTGGGCGGCGCCGATCGTGGCCATCAGGATTGGGTTTTCAAGCTTCTTCATGCCGGGTGTTCCGATTGGTCTGCGCTCATTTAGCCATGAACCGCTCGCGGTGCAACGCAAGCATGGCCAAACAGAAAACGGGCAGTGCGTTGCCGCACTGCCCGTCGAATGCAATCGTTGCAGAAATTATTCTGCAGCGGCAGCTGCGTCGGCAGCCTTCTGAGCCTTTTCAGCAGCGCGTTCCTGAGCGCGCTTGCCCGGCTTTGCCTTTTCCGGGTTGTTCTTGGCGTCGCGGGTTGCGATGCCGGCTTCAGCGAGGAAGCGCAGAACGCGGTCGGTCGGCTGTGCGCCGTTTGCGAGCCAATGCTTGATGCGGTCTTCGTTCAGTTCAACGCGCTTTTCGTTGTCCTTGGCGAGCATCGGGTTCCAGGAACCGAGCTTTTCGAGGAAGCGGCCGTCACGCGGCGAACGGGCGTCGGCAACAACAACGGTGTAGTAAGGGCGCTTCTTGGAACCACCGCGGGCGAGACGAATCTTCAGGGACATTGTTTAACTCCTTAGTTTTCTTTTGGGCCACCGTCCGGTGGTCCGGTTCTTTTCAAGGCCGCCGTCAGGCGGGCTTAAGGTTAGGCAGTCTCTTTCGCACCGCCGTGTTCGGCGGCGATTGCTTCATGATGCCGGATGACTTCCTTGATGACGAAGTTCAGGAACTTCTCGGCGAAATCCGGATCCAGATTGGCTTCCTTTGCCAGGCGGCGAAGGCGTTCGATCTGGTATTCCTCGCGCGCCGGGTCTGCCGGCGGCAATTCGTACTTGGCTTTCAGGACGCCAACTTCCTTGGTGCAGCGAAAACGCTCGGCGAGCATATGCACCAGCGCCGCATCGATATTGTCGATCGACTGGCGGTAGCTCGAAAGCCGTGCCTTCACTTCAGGATCAACCATTCGCGTCCTCCCTTATTTCTTCTTGCCCGGCAGGCCGGGGAAACCGCCGAGGCCGGGAAGCTTTGCTCCGCCGAGACCGGGCAGGCCACCCATTCCACCGGGCAGGCCGCCACCAAGACCCGGCATGCCGCCCGGCTTCAGGCCTGCGGCTTCCGCCTGTTTTTGCAGGGCTTCGAGCTGCTTCGGATCCATCTTCGACAGATCGGGCATGCCCATGCCACCACCAAGACCCATCTTGGAGGCAAGGCCGCCCATCATCTGCTTCATCATGCCGCCCTTGCCCTTGCCGCCCATCATTTTCATCATGTCGGCCATCTGGCGGTGCATTTTCAGAAGCTTGTTGATTTCCGCAGCATCGGTGCCGGAGCCGGCCGCGATCCGCTTCTTGCGGGAATGTTTCAGCATGTCCGGGTTGGCGCGCTCGGCCTTGGTCATCGAGCCGATGATGGCGATCTGGCGGTCGAACATCTTGTCGTTCATGCCCGATGCGGCGAGCTTGTCCTTCATGCCGGCCATGCCCGGCATCATGCCCATGATGCCGCCCATGCCGCCGAGCGATTTCATCTGGCGCAACTGGTCGGCGAGATCGTTCAGGTCGAACTTGCCCTTGGCCATCTTGGCGGCCATGGCGGCTGCCTTTTCGGCGTCGATATTTTCGGCGGCCTTTTCGACCAGCGAAACGATGTCGCCCATGCCGAGAATACGGTCGGCGATACGGCGGGGATGGAATTCCTCCATCTCCGTCATCTTTTCGCCGACACCGATCAGCTTGATCGGCTTGCCGGTGACGGCGCGCATGGAAAGCGCGGCACCACCACGGCCATCGCCGTCCATACGGGTCAGAACGAGGCCGGTAATGCCGACGCGTTCATCGAAATTGCGCGCAAGATTGACGGCGTCCTGACCGGTCAGGCTGTCGGCTACGAGCAGGATCTCATGCGGATTGGACTTCCGCTTGATTTCCGCCATTTCCTGCATCAGCGGTTCGTCGATATGCGTGCGGCCGGCGGTATCGAGGATGACGACGTCATGGCCGCCGAGTTTTGCCGCCTGCACGGCGCGGGCGGCGATATCGGTCGGCGACTGGCCGGCGATCACCGGCAGCGTATCCACGCCGGTCTGTACGCCAAGTTGGCGCAACTGTTCCTGGGCTGCCGGACGACGCGTATCGAGCGACGCCATAAGCACCTTTTTACGGTCGCGGTCGGTCAGGCGCTTGGCGATCTTGCCGGTCGTAGTTGTCTTACCCGAGCCTTGCAGGCCGACCATCATGATGACGACGGGTGCAGCTGCTGCCAGGCTGATGCTGACGCCCTCGGAGCCGAGCATCTCGACCAGCTCGTCATGGACGATCTTAACGACCATCTGGCCGGGCTTGATCGATTTCAGGACTTCGGCGCCGACGGCCTTTTCACGTACTCTATCCGTAAAGGCGCGCACGACTTCGAGCGCCACGTCGGCTTCCAGAAGCGCACGGCGAACTTCGCGGAGCGCTGCGGAAACATCCGCCTCGCTCAACGCGCCACGGCCGGTCAGTCCATTCAGAATGGAGCCAAGACGGTCCTGCAGGTTCTCAAACATCGTGTCTTCCTTCTTCGCTTCCAGTTGGTGTCCGGAAACGTCGGGTCTTTTGCCGGCAAAAACAAGACGCGAAAGCGCGCAAAGCCAAAAAGCACCCGAGGGCGCAACGCGCTGTCGGATGTTGACCTCCGGGCTCAGTATGTCGGCCCCGGTCGGCGGCTCCAAGTCTTGACTTGTCAGCAGATTGCCGGGCTTAAACAGGAAATGGGGTTGAGAGTCAAGGTGTGGCGGGCATTCGTAACATTTGCGTGCCGATTGTCTGTCTGCTTGAAGCGCACCATATGGCTTTTTATACAGGATCCCATGAATCGACGCACATTCTTCAAATGGTCCGGCCTTGCAGCCATCGCGGCACTTGCCGGCGGGGTTACGGCAAGGAGCGCCATGGCCGGTAACAAGTATTATTCCGGTCCCGTCTCCGATCATTTCGACGGCAAGGCCTTCTTCAATCCGGGGGGCGTGGAGCCGCGCGGCGGACTTGACCTTTTGCGCTGGAAGTTCGGCAACAGTAATATCCCGTGGCCCGAAACATTCGCCAGCCCATTCCCGCAAGCCGTGCCGGGGACGCGCATCGATGGTGACCGGGTCGTGGTGACGATGGTTGGGCATGCTTCGATGCTGATCCAGGCAGCGGGGCTAAACATCCTGACCGATCCGGTCTGGTCCGAACGGACGAGCCCATTCAGATTTGCAGGTCCGAAACGCGTGAACCCGCCGGGCATCCGAATGGGTGACCTGCCACCAATCGATATCGTGCTGGTCACCCACAATCACTACGACCACATGGATCTCGAAACGCTTTGGGTACTGCAGGGCCGTGACAAGCCGCATTTCATCACCCCACTCGGCAATGATGCAATCATTCGTTCTCGTGTGGCGGATGCCAGGATCACGGTGATGGATTGGGGTGGCCACGAGACGGTCGGCCCCGGCGTCACCTTCCATTGCGAGCCGTGCCACCACTGGTCCGCGCGCGGTCTGGGGGATCGTCGCCAGGCGCTCTGGGCGGCTTTCGTCTTCGAGACGCCGGCCGGAAAAATCTACCATATCGGCGATACCGGTTTTCACGAGGGCCGGAATTACCGGGCTGTCGGCGAAAAGCATGGGCCGTTCCGGCTCGCCAATCTTCCTTTCGGAGCCTATGAACCGCGCTGGTTCATGGAGGCGCAACATCAGAATCCGGAAGAGGCCGTCAAAGGCATGCAACTTTGCGGCGCGTCCTACGTTGCCGGTCATCACTGGGGCACGGTGAAACTGACCGACGAGGGCATAGAGCAGCCGGTGGAGGCGCTGCATGCGGCGCTCGACGCGCAAAAGATCGCTCGCGAGCGTTTCAGGCCGATGCGGCCAGGCGAAGTTTTCGAGGTTCCGGCTTCACGTCCTGCTTGACTTGTCGCACCTTGATTTGCTTGATGCGGAAAACATGAGTGCATGGGGAAAGTAATGCAATTAGAGCTCGAGCGTCCGACCGAAGAAACCCGTATCCAGCGACTGAAGGCTCTGACGACCGGGACCCATGACACGCTGGACAAGCGCATCATGCGCGCTGAGCCGTTTGCCAGCCGCGAGCGTTACGCCCTGTTTCTCGAGGTGCAGCATCATTTCCATGCCGATGTCGCGCCGCTTTTTGCCGACCAAGACCTCAATCGCCGCCTGCCCGGTCTGGCTGAGCGGAATCGTTACGAGGCTTTGCGTCAGGATATCGCCGATCTCGGCGGCACCCCGGAAGAACTCAGCGCGACGACCGGTCCGTTGACGCCGGCTCAGGCGCTCGGCTGGGTCTATGTTGCGGAAGGCTCCAATCTCGGAGCGGCCTTCCTTCGCAAGGAAGCGGCCAAGATCGGCTTGTCGGACGATTTTGGCGCACGGCATCTGGCGGGGCATCCGGATGGTCGTGGCCTGCATTGGCGCAATTTTGTCGCTGCCTATAACGATTTGCCGCTTACCGAAGCGGAAGAGCTTGAGGCTGCCGAGGGCGCCAAGGCTGCCTTCCGGCGCGTGCATGCGCTGGTCGACGAAATCTTCGGATAATCTATTCTTGCGTCGCCATCAGCGGCGCGTCGCCACCCAGATGACGTGCTTGGCGCCGCGCTTGCCGTTGGCGCGGGTGTTGACGACTTCGGCCTCATAGCCTGTATCCTTCAGGCGCTTGGTAAAGCCATAATCCGGGCCGGATGACCAGACGGAGAGCACTCCGCCGGGGCGTAGAGCTTCACGGGCGGCGCGCAGGCCGCGGCCGTTATAAAGAGCATCATTGCTGTCGCGTGTCAGGCCGTCAGGACCATTGTCGACATCGAGCAGGATGGCGTCGAACCTGTTCTTTGAACCGCGTATCAGCTCACCGACATCACCCTGGTGGATTTTCGTGCGCGGGTCGTCGAGGCAGCCCTTAAAGACCTCGGCCATTGGTCCGCGCGCCCATTTCACCACCGCCGGCACCAGTTCGGCAACGGTGACGGTGGCATCCGGCGGAACGATCGCGAGCGCTGCACGGAGCGTGAAGCCCATGCCGAGACCACCGATCAGGATGGAAGGCTTTGAGCGGTCCTTGATCTTCTCCCATGAGAGCGTGGCAAGCGCTTCTTCCGAACCGCTGAGCCGGCTGTTCATCAACTCGTTCGAACCGAGCATGATGGAGAATTCCTGGCCGCGCTGTTTCAGGCGCAGTTCGCCGCCATCGTCCGGTATCTTTGCGCTGTCCAGTTGAACCCAGGGTAACATCGTTAAGCCTCGTTTTTGCGGCTCCCCTAACACGCGTTGCGGCTTTGCGCCAATCTTTAGGCATATGCGCCGCCACTGGTAATTTGCAGCACTTTCGGCCATATACGCCTTGAAGAGTGGGCCATTGCTGGTTTGACGGCCCGAAGAGTGGATATCATCATGGCAGGACAGGTCGAATTCGCGCGCATGAACGGGCTTGGCAACAAGATCCTGGTCGTCGACATGCGTGGTCGCACCGACAAGGTGACGCCTGAGGCGGCGATCGCGCTTGCAGCCGATCCGGCCACCGAGTTCGACCAGATCATGGCGATTCATGATCCCAGGGCCCAAGGCACCGATGCCTGGATCGATATCCTCAACTGCGATGGCACAAAGGCGCAGGCCTGTGGCAACGGCACGCGCTGCGTGGTGCAGGCACTGGCTGCAGAGACCGGCCGCAAGACCTTCACTTTCCAGACGGCTGCCGGCATCTTGAATGCGCAGGAGCATGAGGACGGCACGATTTCCGTCGATATGGGCAAGCCGGTCTTTCAGTGGGACAAGATCCCGCTGTCGGAAGAGTTTTTCGACACCAGCCGGATCGAACTGCAGATCGGGCCGATCGATGCGCCGATCCTGCATTCGCCGTCCGCCATGTCGATGGGCAATCCGCATGCGGTCTTCTGGGTCGACAAGGATCCGATGAGCTTCGATCTCGAGCGTTTCGGGCCGATGCTGGAAAACCATCCGATGTTTCCGGAAAAGGCTAATATCACGCTGGCGCAGGTGACAAGCGACAGTTCCCTCCGCACCCGCACCTGGGAGCGCGGAGCGGGCCTGACGCTTGCCTGCGGTTCGGCTGCCTGTGCTGCCGGTGTTTCTGCCGCGCGCACCGGCCGCGCCGGCCGCAAGGTGACAATCGACGTTGCCTCCGCACCCAGCCGTCAGCCGCTCGTCATCGAGTGGAAGGATAACGACCATGTGGTGATGACCGGGCCGGCCGAATGGGAATGGTCGGGCAAGGTCGATCCGGAAACCGGCGCGTTTTCACGCGATGCAGAGCCGGAGGCTCAGGCAAATTGAGCGGCGTCGAGGTCATAACCTTCGGCTGTCGGCTCAATACCTATGAATCGGAAGTGATGCGGGCCGAGGCCGAAAAGGCCGGCTTGAACAATGCCGTGCTGGTGAACACCTGCGCCGTGACCGGCGAGGCGGTGCGGCAGGCGCGGCAGGCGATCCGCCGTGCGCGGCGGGAAAATCCGCATGCCCGCATCATCGTCACCGGCTGCGCGGCGCAGACCGAAAAACAGACCTTTGCCGACATGCCGGAAGTCGATGCCGTTTTAGGCAATGAGGAAAAGCTGAAAAGCACCTCTTATAGCGGCCTGCCGGATTTCGGCGTTTCGGCGGAAGAGAAACTCCGCGTCAACGACATCATGAGCGTCAAGGCCACCGCGCCGCAGATGGTCAGGCATATCGACGGGCATGTGCGCGCCTTCATCCAGGTGCAGAATGGATGCGACCATCGCTGTACCTTCTGCATCATCCCCTACGGCCGCGGAAATTCCCGCTCTGTGCCGATGGGGGCTGTCGTCGAACAGGCGCGAAAACTGACGGACAGCGGATATCGCGAGATCGTGCTGACCGGCGTCGATGCGACGAGTTATGGGGCAGACCTTCCGGGCAATCCGACACTCGGTTATCTTGCTAAGACGCTTCTGAAACAGGTGCCGGACATTCTGCGGCTGCGGCTGTCGTCGATCGACAGTATCGAGGCGGACAATCATCTGTGGGACCTGATCGCTGACGAGCCGCGTTTCATGCCGCATCTGCATCTGTCGCTGCAGCATGGCGACGACATGATTTTAAAGCGGATGAAGCGCCGTCATTCCCGCGCGGAGGCTCTGGCCTTCGTCGAGCAGGCGCGGCGGCTGCGGCCGGAGATCGCCTTCGGTGCGGATATGATCGCCGGTTTCCCGACCGAGACGGAAGAGATGTTCGAAGGGGCTGCGACCCTGGCCGAAGAGGCCGGCATCTCCTTCCTGCATGTCTTTCCCTACAGCCCACGCCCCGGCACGCCGGCAGCGCGCATGCCGCAGGTGGACCGGGCGCTGGTCAAGGAGCGCGCCGCGCGGCTTCGCGCCCGTGGCGAGGCGCTGCATCTTGCGCATCTCGACCGAATGGTCGGAACCGAGCAGACGGTCATTGTTGAAAACAACGGCATGGCGCATACGGAAAACTTTTCGCTGGTTGCAGCGCCGGGGCTGGTTCCCCGCGACATCGAGCGCGTTATGATTACGGGACATAGTGGCAAACATCTCGACATGCGGCTTCTGGCTGCCCATGAGCAGGCGGCCTGACCGAAACGGATTGTAAGTAATGGTAAGCTTCATCAAACGCGTCTTCACCTTCGGCGACAAGCCGGTTGACCGGCCTGCTGAGCAGGCTGTCGAAAAGCCGGTTGAAGACCTGTCGCCTGCATCGAGCGAGGTTGCCGTCGAGGACTTGCCGGTGGCGCCGATTGATCCGGTCGCATCGGTCGAGATCGAGACGGCCGGCGGTCCTTCGGATGATGCGGCTGCCGTGCTTGCCGGGTCTGAGGAGACATCGGATCTCGGTGTCGTGCCTTTGGCGCTGCTGGAAGCGGAGGCTGCGGCTGAGGTCGATGGCGGCGTTTTAGCGGATACACCCCCCTCTGCCCTGCCGGGCATCTCCCCCACAGGGGGGGAGATCACGGATGCGCCGTTGCCGGATGCATCTAATGATGGTGTTGCAGGTGGGGCCATTCCGGCTGTCGGTGTTGAACTTTCCGAGGGTGAAGTAGCCTCGGCAAGCTCGACGGTTGATGTAGAACAGGCGAACAGCCCCCAGCCGATCTACACCCCTGTGGGGGAGATGTCCGGCAGGACAGAGGGGGGTAACGCCTCCGCCGAGGTAAACCTCCCCAAAGGCTTCTCCACCTCCAAATCCGAACCCGAAGTCGTGGCCGTCGTGCCGCCGCCGAAGCTGACATGGTTTCAGCGCCTGCGCGCCGGGCTTGCCCGTACGTCGTCGCAGCTCTCCGGCCAGATCGCCGCTCTCTTCACCAAGCGCAAGCTGGATGACGAGACACTGGAGGATCTGGAGGACCTGCTGATCCAGGCCGATCTCGGTGTCGAGACGGCGATGCGGATCACCGGCACCCTGTCTGCCGAACGTTACGGCAAGGATGTGACCGGCGAGGATGTGTCGCGCATCATGTCGGCCGAAATCACCAAGGTTCTGGCGCCGGTGGCAAAACCGCTGCAGCTTGACCTCAATCACAAGCCGCATGTCATTCTGGTCGTCGGCGTCAATGGCACCGGCAAGACGACGACGATCGGCAAGCTGGCGGCAAAACTTTCGGGCTCGGGCCTCAAGGTCATGCTCGCTGCTGGCGATACGTTCCGTGCCGCCGCGATCGAGCAGCTGAAGATCTGGGCGGATCGCACCAATTCGGAATTCATCGGCACCAAGCTCGGCGCCGATGCGGCGGGCCTTGCCTATGACGCCTATGTGCAGGCGAAGGAAAAGAAGTCCGACGTCTTGATCATCGACACCGCTGGCCGGCTGCAGAACAAGGCCGAGCTGATGGCGGAGCTGGAGAAGATCGTCCGTGTCCTCAACAAGCTCGATCCGGATGCGCCGCATACCGTGTTGCAGACGCTCGATGCGACGACCGGTCAGAACGCGATGAACCAGGTCGAAATTTTTCGCAACGTCGCTGGCGTCAGCGGTCTGATCATGACCAAGCTAGACGGTACGGCGCGCGGCGGCATTCTGGTTGCGATCGCCGCCAAGCATCGCCTGCCGGTCTATTTCATCGGGGTCGGCGAAGGTGTCGATGATCTCGAACCTTTCGAGGCGAAGGATTTTGCCGAGGCGATTGCAGGGCTGACGCCCGCGCCGCATTGATGACACGAAGTAAAGATTTGGCTTCGGATAAATACGAATTATAGTTGGGTCCCATGCAGACGATCGAAAGCGATGTTACGCCGACCAAGGAAGAGAAGCAGAAGCCGGGCCTGAAAATGGCACTGGAACTGGGCCCCTTGCTGGTCTTCTTCTTCGGTAACCTGCGCGGTGAATGGCTTGTCGGCAAGTTTCCGGCACTCTCTGCCATCGGCGGGCCGCTGCTGATCGCTACCGCGCTGTTCATGGTCGCGACCGTGATCTCGCTGGTCATCTCGAAAATCGTCTTCAAGCATCTGCCGGTCATGCCCTTCGTTTCGGGCGTGGTGGTGATGATCTTCGGTGGATTGTCGATCTGGCTACAGGACGAGACCTTCATCAAGATGAAGCCGACCATCGTCAACACGCTGTTCGGCGTCGTGCTGCTCGGTGGCCTTTTCTTCGGCAAGTCGCTGCTCGGTTATGTCTTCAATGCCGCATTCAATCTGGATGCCGAAGGATGGCGGAAGCTGACCCTGCGCTGGGGCATTTTCTTCCTGTTCCTCGCCGTGCTCAACGAGGTCGTCTGGCGCAATTTCTCCGACGAGGCCTGGGTCAATTTCAAGGTCTGGGGCACGATGCCGATCACCATCCTGTTCACGCTGTCGCAGATGCCGCTGATCATGCGCCACACCGTGCAGGACGCCGTTGCTGCGGAAGGTGACAAGTGACGACCCCTTCGCCGGAAACCGAGAATTTCTCCCGGCGATGGCTGATCGCGGCACTCGTCCTGTTCTTGCTGCAGATCACCATTCTCTATTTCATGGGCCGCTTGCCGATCTGCGAATGCGGTTATGTGAAGCTATTTGAGCCCGGCGTGAACTCGCCAGGCAACTCGCAGCATCTGGCCGACTGGTACACGCCGTCGCATATCATTCACGGCTTTCTGTTTTATGCCTTCGGCTGGCTGATGCTGCGCCGCCGGTCGATGGCGGAGCGCTTGACCTTTGCGGTTTTCATCGAAGCCGCGTGGGAGATTGCGGAAAATTCCCCCCTCATCATCGACCGTTATCGCAATGCGACGATGGCGCTCGGTTATTCGGGCGACAGCATACTCAATTCGGCGATGGACACGGTGTTCATGACGCTCGGGTTTCTGTTTGCCTCCCGCATGCCTGTCTGGCTGACCATCACTCTCGCAATCGTCTTCGAGCTTTTCACCGGCTGGCTGATTCGTGACAATCTCACGCTCAATGTGTTGATGCTGATCTGGCCGATAGATGCGATCAGGACGTGGCAGGGCGCCATCGGCTGAACCTGTGCAGAGGTACTATTTGGGGGCTTTCTGACGTTGAAATGTTAACGTTCTGAGCCTAGGGCTTTTCCATTACCGACAGGATGCATGAAAGCTTTCTGCACAGGGTCAGATGGAACAGACCGATAATTTCGCCTATCTCTTGCCGTTCATTTTTCTGGTTTTCGGCACTATTTTCCTGATTGCCGACCGATGGTCCTATGGCTCAGCGCGCTACTGGGGGCTGGGTTATGTCCTGTCGTCCTTCGGCTTCGCCTTCCCGATCATTGGTTACGCGCTGCCTTTTTCCGTCCAGGCGGTGATTGCCAATGCGCTGTTTTTCGCCGCGTTCTTGCTTTACGGACAGGCGCTTCTGGTTCGCTTCAAGCGGCCGTATCTGTTTCTGCCACGTCTTTCTTTCGCGCTTGTCGCCTTCGCTGTCGTCTGCTGGTTTATCTTAGGCGCCGAGAACCTTCGGTCGCAGCTTGCCATCGGTGATTCGTCGCTGGCCATCCTGCTTGCCATGTCGATTGCCGCCGTGTGGCGCTTTACGAGATCCCTGATCGACCGCATGCTGGTGGTCATGGCGTCGCTGGTGGTGATCGAGACCATGGTGCGGGTGACCGTCCTGCTCGTTTCGACATCTGCCGGCAATTTCGAATCCCTCGACCAGTTCCTGTCGTCGGAATACGCCTTCCTGATGCAGGTTACCGCCAGCATTGTCGGTTTCATCATGGCGCTGACGGTGCTTGGTTCGGTCGTTTCAGATGTCGTTATGGGCCATCGTGATGCGGCGGAGCGCGACCCACTCACCGGGCTGCTCAATCGACGCGGTTTCGAGCAGGCGCTTCCAACAGCCAGGAGCGGGGCTTTTCCCGCCGGTGCGGTAATCATCGGAGACATCGATCATTTCAAGCAGGTCAACGACCGCTTCGGCCATGCTGCAGGCGATCATGTGATCATCGGCTTTGCGCAGATTTTGAGGGCGAACCTGAAAAGCGTTGCGATTGCCCGCTTTGGCGGTGAGGAATTCGTCGCATTCCTGCCGGGGTCTAGTCTTGCCGAGGCGGCGCAGAAGGCTGAGCAGGCGCGGCTTGGCTTCGAGGCGATGAGTTGGCATGCGCATGGCGTCGATGGGTTGATCACCGCAAGTTTTGGCGTGTCGATGACCGCGCCCGGCGATCATTTTGTGCGCGATGCCATCGTTCGCGCCGATGCCTGTCTCTACAGCGCCAAGAATGCCGGGAGAAACAGGGTCGTTTCCGAGGGGCAACGGCCGCCAGAAGGGCCGCCGCCGCTCAGGATCGTGTCGTAGCGGTCAGCCCTTGGCTGCCGCGGAGGCTTTCTCGATTGCCGGCAGGAGATCCTGCATCAGGCTGCGCTCATCGAACGGGCCGACCTTCTTGTAGAGGATCGTGCCGTCCGGGCCGACCAGATAGCTTTCCGGAATGCCGTAAACGCCCCAGTCGATCGCCGCCTTGCCGTTCGGGTCGACGCCGATTGCCTTATAGGGATTGCCGAGCTCGCCGAGGAAACGCAGGGCGTTGTCGTTGCGGTCCTTGTAGTTGATGCCGACGATGTTGAGCCGGCTATCGTTCGCCAATTCCTTCAGGATCGGATGTTCCTGCCGGCAGGGCACGCACCAGGAGGCAAAGACGTTGACCAGCGTCAGCTTGCCCTTGATGGCAGCGTCGGTGAGGGCCGCAGTGTTCGAGCCTTCGAGCGGCGGCATTGCCAGCGATGGCGCCGTCTTGCCGATCAGCGCCGAGGGGATGGCGGAAACGTCGAGCCCGTTGACGTCCTGATCGTAGAGCATCTTTCCGGCGACGGCGGCAAAGCCTGCAAAGACCGCAAGCGGGATCAGCGCCAGCGCATAACGCGCCCGGTTGCGCTGTGGCTTGAGGTTGGTGTCTTCCATCTCCGAAGTCATTGCGCGGTTCCGTCTGTCTGCGCCGGACGGGCCGAGCGGCGGCGGATGCCGGAGGCTTCGAGTTCCGCCAATTCCTTTTGGCGGGCACGGCCATCGAGCCAGACCCAGCCGATCAGACAGAGCGTGACGAGGACTGCAACGGCGTAGGATGCGGTGATGTAGAACGTATGGCTCATCTTATGCCTCCTTTGCCTGCGTCTGACCCGCCATGCGGGCGGCCATGCGGCGCTGGGCGGAGACACGGCGACGCCAGATTTCGTTGCGCATTGCCGCGATATGGAGCGTGAAGAACAGCAGCGTGAAGGCGATTGCCATGATCAGCAGCGGCCAGAGGAATTCCTTGTCGATCGTTGGGCCGCCCATGCGGATGACGCTGGCCGGCTGGTGCAGCGTGTTCCACCAATCGACCGAAAACTTGATGATCGGGATGTTGACGAAACCGACGAGGATCAGAACGGCCGAGACGCGGGCAGCCTTGCTCGGATCATCCATGGCGCGGTTAAGCGCGATCAGGCCGAGATACATGAGGAACAGGACGAAGACTGAGGTCAGCCTTGCATCCCAGACCCACCATGTGCCCCACATCGGCTTGCCCCAGAGCGAGCCGGTGGCGAGCGCGATGAGGGTAAAAGCGGCGCCGAGCGGGGCTGCGGTCTTGTGCGAGACATCCGCCAGCGGATGGCGCCAGACGAGCGTGCCGATCGCCGACATGGCCATGACCGAATAACACATCATCGACAGCCAGGCAGCCGGCACATGCACATACATAATGCGCACCGTCATGCCCTGCTGGTAATCGCCTTCGCTTGCAAAGGTGAGATAAAGCCCGATTGCAAAGAGGATCGCGGTGATGCCGGCCATCCATGGCAGGATACGCGCCGCCAAGCCGAGGAACCGTGTCGGGTTGGCCAGATCGGAGATTTTCGTGATGGCAAGGGTTTCGGGCATTGGACTTTCTAACCGGCTCGTGCGTTTTCGAGAATGATTCTAATCAATCGGCCGTGTTTCGCAAAGCGAGTGCCGCGCCGATAGGACCGATCACCGCAAAAAACATCGTGATGGCCACCAATATCAGAAAAGGCGGCATGAAGGGGGCGGGATCTTCAACAGCGGCATAAGACGCGCTGACGCCGAAGATCAATACCGGTATCGCCAGCGGCAAGACGAGGATCGAGACCAGCAGGCCGCCGCGGGGAAGAGCGACGGCCACGGCAGCACCCACCGCGCCGATGAAGGTCAGCGCCGGTGTGCCGACCAGAAGCGTCAGCATGGTCGCGCCGATCGCGACTTCGCTCATGTTCATGAACAGGCCGAGAAGCGGCGAGGCGATGACCAGCGGTAGTCCGTTGCCGAGCCAGTGGGCGAGGCACTTGACCAATACTGTCAAAACCAACGGATGTTCCTGCATCAAAAGAAGGTCGAGGGAACCGTCTTCGCGATCGGTCTGGAACATGCGATCGAGGCCTAGCAGGGCGGATAAAAGCGCACCGATCCAGACGATGGCGGGGCCGATGCGCGAGAGGAGGTTCAGGTCGGGACCGACGCCGAAGGGGATGACGGCGACGACGGTCATGAAGAACAACACGCCGATCAACGCACCGCCGCCGGCGCGGACCGAGAGTTTCAGGTCGCGGAGGAGGAGGGCGGTCATTGTGGTTGGCCTTTGCGGGTGGTGGTGCTGACCCAACTTTTGCCTTGGCGGGTTAGGTCACCCCCCTCTGCCCTGCCGGGCATCTCCCCCAAAAGGGGGGAGATCAGATGGGAGCTTGCTCCGCAGACCAAATCCGCCGTTCTGCGGGGCGCGTAGTTTTTGGATGAGCAAAGGTCATGCCGCTTGTGATCTCCCCCCGTGTGGGGGAGATGCCCGGCAGGGCAGAGGGGGGCTGACTGGGCGAGACGATAGTGGGTCACCACATCTCCTCCATCACCCCGGCAAACCCGGTCATCCGCAATTCCTGCGCATCCTCCAGCCCGAGCGACTGGTGCGTTGCCGCAAGGACGATGCCACCAGAGGCCAGATGCTGCTTTATCAGCGTCGTGAACACCTCTTCGGCATTCACATCTAGCGCCGCAGTCGGTTCATCCAGTATCCAGACCGGACGCCAGGCGACGAGCAGTTTTGCAAACGCCATGCGGCGCTGCTGGCCGGCGGAGAGATAGCCGAAAGGCAGATGGGTGATGCCTCCGAGCCCGACCGCTTCGGCTGCTTCGCCGATGCCTATGCCGGCATTTCCATTAAAATCACCGAGGAAATCGCGCCAGAAGGAAAGGTTCTCCGAGACCGTCAGTTCGGCCTTCATTGCGTTGCGATGGCCGAGATAATGGCAGGTTTCGGCGGCCCGCATGCCGACGTCAGCATCATCCTGCTCCCAGGTCACTCGCCCGCTTTCGGGCCGCAGAAGACCGGCCACGGCGCGCAGCAGTGTCGATTTTCCCGAGCCGTTTTTCCCCGTCAGGACAAGGCTTTCGCCCCCTTCCAAAGTGAAGGAAATGTCCTTGAAAATCAGGTCTTCGCCGCGTCTGGCGCTCAAGTTTTCGGCCGTCAGCCGCATCACGGAAACCTTGTTTAAGTTCTCAATCATCTAGCCGCAAAAAATCTTTTGCCCGCTGCGACAAAGTGTCTGGAAGGTTCTTAGAAACTATCTATATACATAGCAACCACGCCAGCGGCCGGCGTGATTTCCACTCAGCGCCGGACCTGAAGACCAAAATCTTCTCGTGCGGACAGCGGAAATGGTCGCACCCGCATCCTAAGTGCATTTCTAATGCATAGGCGTCCGCACGCGCGTGTTGGCTCTTGATATCAGCGGGGTTCTAATCCGTGACCAAGTCTATCGATAGCTTTCAATGTCGTTCCGTCCTTACCGTGGGCGGCAAGGACTATGTCTATTATTCACTGCCCAAGGCCGAAGCGAACGGTCTGGCGGGTGTTTCCAAGCTGCCCTTCTCGATGAAGGTGCTGCTTGAAAACCTGCTTCGTTTCGAAGACGGAAAGTCCGTCACCAAGGAGCAGATCCTCTCTATTGCCGAATGGCTGAGCAACAAGGGTCTGACTGAGGCCGAGATCGCCTATCGCCCGGCCCGCGTTCTGATGCAGGACTTCACCGGCGTTCCGGCGGTCGTCGATCTTGCCGCCATGCGTGACGGCATCAAGTCGCTCGGCGGCGATCCGGAAAAGATCAATCCGCTCGTGCCCGTCGATCTCGTGATCGACCACTCTGTCATCGTCGACGAATTCGGCACGCCGACTGCCTTCGCCCGCAATGTCGAGCTGGAATACCAGCGCAATGGCGAGCGTTACCGCTTCCTCAAATGGGGCCAGCAGGCGTTCAAGAATTTTCGCGTCGTGCCGCCCGGCACCGGCATCTGCCATCAGGTGAATTTCGAATATCTTGGCCAGACCGTCTGGACCAATGAAGAAGACGGTGAAGTCACCGCTTATCCTGATACCTGCGTTGGCACCGATAGCCATACCACGATGATTAACGGCCTTGGCGTTCTCGGCTGGGGTGTGGGCGGTATCGAAGCGGAAGCCTCGATGCTCGGCCAGCCGGTTTCGATGCTTCTGCCGGAAGTCATCGGCTTCAAGCTGACGGGTAAGCTGAAAGAGGGCGTCACCGCGACCGACCTCGTGCTCACCGTCGTGCAGATGCTGCGCAAAAAGGGCGTGGTTTCGAAATTCGTTGAATTCTTCGGTCCGGGCATGGACAACATGCCGGTCGCCGACCGTGCCACCATCGGCAACATGGGCCCGGAATACGGCGCGACCTGCGGCTTCTTCCCGGTCGACGCCGAAACCGTCAACTACCTCAACATGTCCGGCCGCACCAAGGAGCGTATCGCGCTCGTCGAAGCCTATTCGAAGGCGCAGGGCATGTGGCGTGAAACGGACGGTTCGGAGCTTGTCTTTACCGACACGCTGGAACTCGATCTCGGCGATGTCGTGCCTTCCATGGCCGGTCCGAAACGCCCGGAAGGCCGTATTCCGCTGGAAAACATTGCTTCCGGTTTCGCCGGCTCGATGGAAAGCGACTACAAGAAGCCGGGTCAGCTGGATAACCGTTATGCCGTCGAAGGCACGGATTTCGATCTCGGCCATGGCGATGTGGCAATTGCCGCCATCACGTCGTGCACCAACACCTCGAACCCGAGCGTGCTGATCGCAGCCGGCCTTCTCGCCCGCAACGCCGTTGCCAAGGGTTTGAAGACCGCGCCATGGGTGAAAACCTCGCTTGCACCGGGATCACAGGTCGTCGGCGAATATCTTGCCAAGTCCGGCTTGCAAAATGATCTCGATGCGCTTGGCTTCAACCTTGTCGGCTTCGGCTGCACGACCTGCATCGGAAATTCCGGCCCGCTGCCTGCGCCGATTTCCAAGACGATCAACGACAAG
Source organism: Agrobacterium sp. Ap1 (assembly GCF_017313375.1). NCBI lineage: Bacteria > Pseudomonadati > Pseudomonadota > Alphaproteobacteria > Hyphomicrobiales > Rhizobiaceae > Agrobacterium > Agrobacterium sp. Ap1. The sequence continues at coordinate 45,094 of NZ_JAFLMY010000020.1, read as the reverse complement.
GGCCTGATCGTTTCGGGTGTGCTTTCCGGTAACCGAAACTTCGAAGGCCGTATCTCGCCGGATGTCCAGGCCAACTATCTGGCTTCGCCGCCGCTCGTCGTCGCTTATGCGCTGGCCGGCACGGTGCAGAAGGACCTGACGACGGAACCGCTTGGTATCGGCAGCGATGGCCAGCCGGTCTTCCTCAAGGATGTCTGGCCGACATCTGCTGAAGTGCAGGAGTTCATCGCCAAATACGTCACCCGCGAACTGTTCGAGAGCAAATATGCGGACGTGTTCAAGGGTGATGAAAACTGGCAGGCCGTGCAGATCCCGGATGGCGAGACCTATGCCTGGGACGACAAGTCGACCTATGTGCAGAACCCGCCTTACTTCGTCGGCATGGGCAAAAAGGGCTCGGGCCTGAAGGATATCAAGGGCGCCCGCGTGCTTGGTCTCTTCGGTGACAAGATCACCACCGACCACATTTCTCCGGCCGGTTCGATCAAGGCGTCCTCGCCGGCCGGTGCTTATCTTACCGAAAACGGCGTCGCCGTTGCAGACTTCAACCAGTACGGCACGCGTCGCGGCAATCACGAAGTGATGATGCGTGGCACGTTCGCCAATATTCGCATCCGCAACCACATGCTCGGCCCGAACGGCAAGGAAGGCGGCTACACCATCCACTATCCGTCGAAGGAAGAGATGTCGATTTACGATGCGGCGATGAAATACAAGGAAGAGGGCGTTCCACTGGTCATCTTCGCCGGTGTCGAATATGGCAACGGTTCGTCGCGCGACTGGGCTGCAAAGGGTACCAACCTCTTGGGCGTCAAGGCAGTGATCGCCCAGTCGTTCGAGCGTATCCATCGCTCGAACCTTGTCGGCATGGGCGTCGTTCCTTTCGTCTTCGAAGAGGGTACGACCTGGGCTTCGCTCAACCTCAAAGGTGACGAAGTCGTCACCATCGAGGGCCTCGAAGGCGATATCAAGCCGCGCGAATGGAAGACCGCCCAGATCACCTATGGCGACGGCACGGTGAAGGAGATCAACATCCTCTGCCGCATCGATACGCTCGACGAGGTTATCTACATGAACAATGGCGGCATCCTGCAGACGGTTCTGCGGGATCTCGCGGCTTAACGATATCAGCCACCCGCCGGGCATTCCGGCGGGTGGTTTTCAGTAATTGGGGCTCTCCTCAACCTAACCCTCTCCCCGCTTGCGGGGAGAGGGTACGGGGCCTACGCCGTTGTTGCACATGTGGCAGAGCGGTGCGGTACATTCCTTCTTCCCGCTCGCGGGGGAGAAGGTGCCGGCAGGCGGATGAGGGGCTGCTCTATCTCTCAGGCGTATTCTATTGTCCCTCATCATCTTCATCGGAATGGCCGTCACCGTTTTCCTGACGTCGCTGCTTTCCGGCATTTTCGGCATGGCCGGCGGGTTGATCCTGCTTTGGGTTCTGCTTTTCCTCTATCCCGTCGGCACCGCGATCGCGATCCAGGGCGTCATCCAGATGGTATCGAACGGATCGCGCGCCTGGTTTTCTCGCGCCTATATCGACTGGCGGATCCTTTCCATCCTGTGTTCCGGGGTAGCGCTGTCGGCGGTCGTCCTGTTCCTGACCAATTATACGCCGAGCCTGATCGTGGTTCTGATCGGCGTCGGGCTGATGCCGATCCTTGTCTGGCTGCCGGTCAACAGGTTGCAGCTTGACGCCTCACGGCCGTCGCATGCGTTTCTGGCGGGGCTTCTTTCCGGCGCGATGACGATCAGCGTCGGTGTCGCCGGTCCAACCGTCGATATCTTCTTCATCCGCACCCAGATGGACCGCCGCAAGATCATCGCCACCAAGGCGTCGATCCAGACGTTGTCGCATCTCGCCAAGATCGCCTTCTACTGGGATGCAGCCTCGCAGTTGCCGACTGTGGACGCGATCGCTGTGCTGATTGCTGCACCGATTGCGATCCTCGGCGCACGGGCCGGAAACGGTATTCTGCAGAAGATGACGGATGCAAACTTTCGCGCCTGGACCCGTTGGGTCGTGACCGGCGTAGGTGCGGTTTATCTCGCGCAGGGTTTGCTTAAGCTCGTCTAATCCCTCGGTGTTGCCCGAGTTGATTTTACAACCAAAAGGCGACGATTAATCACATTCTCCGTTCTCACCCCATCGTGACTTTCTCTTGAAATTGTGGATGGTTACTTTCCGCCAGCCCAGAGATTTGTTTTCTTTCCTGCCGATGGCAACCGCTTCTTGCGATTGCCCTGACAAAAGGTTCGTCATCCATGCCGTTTGCCTTGCGTGCCGTTATCGTCCTTGCGAGCCTGCTCGTTGGCAGTATCGCATCGGCCGGAGAGGTGCGGTCGCCAAAGGGCGTCGTCGAGCTTTTCACCTCGCAGGGCTGTGCTTCCTGTCCGCCGGCCGACAACACGCTGTCGCAGCTGGTGGCCCAGGGTGATCTCGTGGTGCTTTCCTATCATGTGGACTACTGGAACTATCTCGGCTGGACCGACACGCTGTCCTCCAAGGAAAACACCCAGCGGCAATATGGTTACGCCAAGACGATGGGGCGCAGTGGTGTCTACACGCCGCAGGCGATCATCAACGGCCGCGAGCATGTGAAGGGCACCGATCAGACGGTCATCAATGGCAAGGTCAATGATCTGCAGAAAGCCGGCAAGGGCCTGACCGTCCCCGTCGCTGCTACCATGCACGGGGACGAGATCGAGATCGAGATCGGCGAAGGGCAGGGACAGGCCGATGTCGTGGTTGCCTATTTCACCAAGCACCAGCAGGTGGACGTGACCAAGGGCGAAAACAGCGGCAAGAACATGGAATACTGGCATGCCGTTTACGACGTGCAGTCGGTCGGTATGTGGAACGGCCAGAAGATGACGCTGAAACTGCCCGGCAAGGCGCTTGGCAAGACCAAAAAGGACGGCTGCGCCATCCTCCTGCAGACATCTGGTTCAGGAGGCGAGCCTGCCTCGATCATCGGTGCGACGGTCTTGATGGCAGGCCGCAAAAAAGACTGACCGGATATTTTCCGAAGACGTTTCTGCCTTTTTTCAAAACAGGAAATCGTGCCCGGTCTTTGCCTGGGGCGAAACCGGCGGCCGTTTTTTTTCGATGAGCTTGGAAAGTTGTTGGATGGCCCGGCCCGGAAACATTGGGGGGCTGGGGGTAAGGGTCAATGCACCTGACCGGGCCAATGGCGCTAAACGCGCCAACCAACAGCCGCAACATGTATGCCGATTTTGGCGCTGTTTTGTCCGAATTTAGGCAGATGAAAAAATCTGTCCCGGCGGGGGACGCTTGCTGCAGCCTTCTCGATGACTTGCATTTTTGTACGGGTCGGGCACACTGTCATACCAAAGACATGTAACGTTTGGAGCTTTGATGGCCGATCAGTCTGATTTGCCAGCGGGCGCGCGGCCCCAGGATGCGGCCGTTGTCGTCAGTCTCAGCGAATACAAGCGGAGCCTTGACCCTGTTCCAGTGACATTTCACCGGCGCGAGCTGGATGCCATTCTCTGGATTTACGGCCGCATGGTCGGTGAAGGCGAGTGGAAGGACTATGCGATCGATCATCTGAAGGATCGGGCAGTCTTTTCCATCTTCAAACGATCCGGTGAGATGCCGCTTTTCCGAGTGGAGAAAAATCCCAAGCTTGCCGGCAAACAGGGCGCCTATTCGGTGATCAGCACTAACGGCATGATTCTCAAACGGGGTCATGAACTGCAGCAGGTGCTGAAGGTTTTCGACAAGGCTTTGAAGCTGATCGATTGATGCGCAGCGATGGGTGCTTACGACTCCGCGTTATCCCGCAAACAGCGTTCCGGGATAGGCTGCAAGATCCGGGTCGGTTTTAGTGCCTTCACCAAGCGAGACCTGCATCAGGACTGTATCCAGCCATTTCCCATGTTTGAAGCCCGTGCCTTTCAGCGTGCCGGTCATCTCGAAGCCGAGACTTTTGTGGACGGCAACCGAAGCGGGGCTGGCGCCGCCGATGACGGCTACCATCTGCCGGAAGCCGAGCGCTTCACAGCGGATCAGCAATTCCTTCAGCAGGGCCTTGCCGACGCCTTTGCCGCGGGCTTCGGGTGCGAGATAGATCGAATCCTCCACTAGCCAGCGATAGGCCGGGCGGGTGCGGAATGCTGAGGCATAGGCATAGCCGAGAAGGCTGCCGTCTTCCGCTTCCGCTGCGATATAGGGGTACCCTTTTTCGATGATGCCGGACTGGCGGCTGGTCATCTCGATCAGGTCGGGGGCAGTGATTTCGTAACTTGCAGTGCCGTTCAGCACGCTGTCACGATAGATTTCGGTGATGGCCGGAAGGTCGGCCGCAGTAGCATTGCGAATGGAAAATGTCATGGCGGGGAACAAGCGGGATGTTGGTTTGAAACTGTGTCCAGCCTAGGCTTGCTCAAAAAACCAGGCAACAAAAAAGGCGGCTCGAAAGCCGCCTTCTTCGTAACAATCACTCTTCCGCTTATTCGTCGCGGTTGCCCATGAACTGCAGCAGGAAGGTGAAGAGGTTGATGAAGTCGAGGTACAGGGTCAGTGCGCCCATGATGGCCATGCGGCCCGTCGTGGCGGAGTCGTGACCGTCCCAGTACATTTCCTTGATCTTCTGCGTGTCGTACGCGGTCAGGCCAGCGAAGATCAGCACGCCGATGGCGGAGATCGCGAAGCCCATTGCAGACGACTGTAGGAAGATGTTGACGATCGACGCGATGATCAGGCCGAACAGACCCATGATCAGGAACGAGCCGAGGCCGGACAGGTCCTTCTTCGTCGTGTAGCCGTAAAGCGACAGGGCGCCAAACGATGCTGCGGTGACGAAGAATGTCTGAACGATGCTCTGGCCGGTGAAGACCAGGAAGATCGAGGACAGCGAGAGACCCATCAGTGCGGCATAGACCCAGAAGGTCATCTGCGCAGCCGGAACGCTCATCTTGTTGATGCGGAAGCTCAGGAAGAACACCATGCCCAGCGGAGCCAGCATGATAACCCACTTGAGCGGACCGCCGTAAAGCGCCTGTGCAACGGCCGGGTTGGAGGCCGCGAATGCATAGGTGCCGTAAGCAGCAACACCGGTGATCGCAAGTCCGAGTGCCATCAGGTTGTAGACCCGAAGCATGTAGGCGCGCAGGCCTGCATCGATCATCTCACCGGACTGCGCACGGGACTGCGCCATTCGGTTCTGGTAGTTGTTGAAGTCAGCCATTGTTTCCTCTTTAAGCTCCGGAATTACTACGGTGTCGGGCCCCCTAATATATGACCCAGGCGCCGCTGCGGAGCTCCAGCAAGCCTGACGTAGAATATGATGCGAGATCGCTTTGCATACAAGGGGTTCGCCGCTGGAAAACATCAACTGCGCGTGTAATTTAGCAACCTCTGGGATATTATTGCGCGAATTCGACGGATATTTCCGGTATTTTGCAACCCCTGAGTGATCAGGGCGTTTTCACGCTTCTTCGAACCTCGAAACTGTCCTATCTCTTTGTTTTGGTGTAACCCCGGACACAAAGCCGGTTCTGGCTTATGCTGGAATGACCCTAGAGTTCCCGCAACACCGGAGCCGCCTTCTGGCCGAGAATGCGCCAGGTGCCAATAAGGCCGATACCGACCGTCAGAACCAGCGAGATCACAAGCGTGAATACCGCGACGTCCGGCAGGAAGGAGGATGGCATGCGCATGATGCGGGCAACCACGAACCAGGCCGACAATCCGCCGGCAAGCAGCGCGAAGACCGCGGTCGCCGTGCCGAGGATCAGGTATTCGTAACCGAAGGCACGCATCAGCATGCGGCGCGTACCGCCGAGCGTCTTCAGCACGACCGCATCATGGGTGCGGGCTCGGTTGCCGGCGGCGAGCGCACCGGCCAGGACCAGAACCGACGCGACGAGCGCGACTGCCGCTGCCGCACGGATGGCGGTTGCAAGCTGACCGACCAGCTGATCGACCAGGTCGATCGCATCCTTGACCCTGACGCTTGTGATCGTTGGATAGGCCGTGGTTACTGTTCTCAGGATTTCGGCTTCCTTCGCTGCCGAAGCGGATGGCTCAGTCAAGGTTGCCAGCCAGGCGTGGGGTGCGCCGCGGAAGGTGTTGGGCGAAAAGACCATGACGAAATTGATCGAGAGCGATTCCCACTCGACATTGCGAAAACTGGCGATTTTTGCGGTAATGTTGCGGCCTAGAACATTGACGGTGACGGTGTCGCCGAGCTTCAGGCCAAGTTCGCCCGCCTCTTCCGCAGAGAAGGAGACGAGGGGTTCGCCGTCATAATCTTCCGGCCACCATTCGCCAGCGGTCAGCGTCGAGCTTTCCGGCTTTTTCTTCGCGTAGGTAATGCCGCGGTCGCCGCGCAGAACCCAGCGGCCTTCCGGCGGGACGTTCATCTGGCTGACGTCCTTGCCATTGAAGGCGAGAATGCGCCCGCGCAGCATCGGAACCTCGAAGACCTTTCCTTCGGGAGCCTGCGTCTTCAACAGCTGCCGGAAGCCGTCGACTTCGGCGCTCTGGACGTCGACGAAGAAGAAGTTCGGCGCCCCTTGGGTGATGCGCCCGGTCAGCTGATTGCGCATGTTGCCGTCGATCAGCGCCAGTGTCACGAGCAGCGCGAGACCGAGGCCGAGCGACAATACGACGGATGGCGTCAGTGCGCCGGGGCGGTGAATGTTTCCGATCGCCAGGCGGAGGGCGGGCGAGTTGACTCGCGGGCTCCGTCGGGCAAGCGCCGCAATGCCGGCGGCGACCACTCGCAGCAGAAGGAAGGCTCCGGCAACCGCGAGAAGGAAGACGGAGGCGATGCGCCGGTCGTCGGCCCAGAAGATAGCCAGCGCCGCGAGTGCCGCGAGTGCCGCTCCGGCTGCGAGCAGATAGGGCCATGACGGCAGGCGCCTTGCCTCGAAACCCTGTTCACGGAACAGCGCCGTTGCCGGCACTTCCCGCGCGTGGCCGAGTGGCAGGATGGTGAAGGAGAAGGTGACGAGCAGGCCGAAGGCGGACGCTATCGCCAGAGCGCCGCCATAGATGGTTGCTTGTTCGGGAACGGGCAGCACGCCTTCGAGATAACGGAAGGCGATGAAGGGCGAGATCGCGCCGATCACGAGGCCGACGACAATTCCGATCGCGGCCAGAAGCATGATCTGGAAAAGATAGATCATCGTCACGACCGAGGCCGGAGCGCCGAGGCATTTGAATGTGGCGATGGTCGTCCGTTTGGCATCGAGGAAAGCGCGCACCGCATTGGCGATGCCGACGCCGCCTACGATGAGAGCCGTGAGGCCGACAAGCGTGAGGAATTGCGAGAAACGGTCGATATTTTCGGCAAGCGAAGGCGCGGCGCGATCGCTGGTGCGCACCGACCAGCCGGCATCGGGGAAATCACGGTTTGCGCGGGTGACGAGTGCGGATCGGGTCGAGGGGGCCTCGAGACGAATCTTGTAAGAATGCTCGACAAGGCTGCCGATGGTGATCAGGCCGGATGCGGCGATGGCATCTCCGCTGATCATCAGTCTTGGTGCAAAACCGAAACCGTCGGACAGGGCGTCGGGTTCATTGACGATCGTGCCTTTAAGCACAAGGCGGGTATTTCCCAGAAGGAGTTCGTCGCCGACCGAAAGGCCCAGCCGCTCCAGAAGCAGCGGCGCGGCGACGGCACCGAAGGTATTTCCCTGTTGTGCCAGAAGCTGGTCAATCGGCTGCTGAGGATCGGTCTGCATCTGCCCGTAGAGCGGGTAAGCGCCGTCGACACCCTTGACCTCGACCAGCGCCTGGCCGGAGCCGTCCGGCATCCGCGCCATCGAGCGCAAGCCGGTCGAGACGCTAACTTCACCGAGGCCATCAAGGAAGGCACGTTCCTTTTCGCTGGCTTCGCGGTTGTTGAGTTCGAAGCGGATGTCGCCGGCGAGCAGTGCCTGGCCCTGATTGGCAATTGCACCGGTGATCGCCGTCGAGACGGAATTGACGGTCGCGATCGCTCCGGTTCCAAGTGCGATACAGGCGAGGAAGATGTAGAAGCCGCCGAGACCGCCGCGCATTTCGCGCAGCGCCAGACGGAAGGCGATGGAGATACGGGCGATCGCCGCACTCATGCCGACACCGCCTGACCGGCGGTGCGGGCGGCGCTATCCTCGACGATTTCGCCGGATCTTACGCGGATCTGGCGCGAGCAGCGAGCCGCAAGACTGTTGTCGTGGGTGACGAGAAGCAGCGTCATGCCGCGCTCGGCCTGCTTTGAAAACAAAAGATCGGCGATCTGCCTTCCTGTTTCGGTATCGAGATTACCGGTCGGCTCGTCGGCGATCAGCAGCGCGGGCGAGGGGGCGAGCGCACGGGCGATCGCCACGCGCTGCTGTTCGCCACCGGAAAGCTGGCCGGGATAGTGGCTGAGCCTTTCGCCCAGGCCAACCGCCGTCAATTCGCGCCTGGCAATGTCGAAGGCGTCGGAAACGCCGGCGAGCTCCAGCGGCACGGCGACGTTTTCCAGCGCCGTCATGTTGGCGATCAGATGAAAGGACTGGAAGACGATGCCGATGTTGCGGCCGCGGAATTCTGCCAGCACATCCTCGGAAAAGCTGTGAAGGGGTTCGCCCTTGATGAAGATTTCGCCGCTGTCCAGCCGTTCGAGACCGGCCAGAACCATCAGCAGGGTCGATTTGCCGGAACCGGACGGGCCGATGATGCCGACGGCTTCGCCGGCTGCGATCGTCAGGTCGATGCCTTTCAGTACATGGACGGAGGCTGCAGCGCTTCCGAGAGTGAGGTCGGCATTTTTGAGGTCGATAACGGTTTCAGTCAAAGCGAATAACCCTATATCCATGGAGTAGTGCCGGGCTTTTGCTGCAGCGCAGTTGTAGAAATCTAGGAGACGTGAGTTGAGTTTTAAAGCAAGCCTTCTTCACTTCATCGTCATGGTTGCTCTCTTTGCCGGCTCAGGTTCGGCCAAAGCGCAGGAGAAGGCGATCAATCTGGTTGGTTTCGGCGACAGCCTGATGGCCGGATATCAGCTCGCGCCCTCGGAATCCTACACGGCCCAGCTGGAGGCGGCGCTGAAAGCCAAGGGGCTGAATGTGATGATTACCAATGCGGGCGTTTCGGGTGATACGACTTCCGGCGGCCTTTCGCGCATCGACTGGTCGGTTCCGGACGGGACGGGCGGCGTCATTCTCGAACTCGGCGCCAATGATGCGCTGCGCGGCATTGCGCCCGAACAATCGGAAAAGAACCTCGATGCCATGCTGACGCGGCTGAAGGAACGCGGCATCAAGGTTCTCCTGGCCGGCATTCTGGCGCCGCCGAATATGGGGGGCGACTATGCGGAAAAGTTCAATCCGATCTACAAAAGGCTCGCCGAAAAACATGCCGTGCCGGTCTATCCATTCTTTCTCGACGGGGTCACGACCGTGCCGGGCATGCAGCTCGAAGACGGAATGCATCCGAACGCAAGGGGCGTGGCCGTGATGGTCGAGCGTACTCTCCCCATGGTGGAATCATTTTTAGGGGAGATCAGTTCAGCCACAAAATAACAACTTGCACGGAACGAGATTGCGTGTTCCGCTATTGATATCTGCTAGAGATTCGAGGAGGTTCTGCGTATGCCGAGACTTTTCACCGCCCTCGAAGTCCCGCGCCATGTTGCCTTGAGCCTGTCCCTCCTTCGGGGTGGAATACCGGGCGCGCGATGGATCGACGTCGAGAATTATCATATCACCCTGCGCTTCATCGGCGATGTCGACAACCGTACCGCCGACGAGATCGTTGATCGGCTGGACCGGATCGACCGGCCCGAATTCCAGGCGCAACTGACAGGTATCGGCTCTTTCGGATCGAAGAAGCCGCATTCTATCTGGGCCGGTGTCTCAATTTCTCCAGATATGCTGGCGCTGCAGGCCGAAATCGAGCGGATCTGCCAGCGGATCGCACTGCCGCCCGATCCGCGCAAGTTCATGCCGCATGTGACACTTGCAAGATTGAAGCACTGCCGTCTCGACGACGTGGTGCACTACCTCTCGGGCCGGGGCAATTTTCATACCGCGCCGTTCAAGGTCTCGCGTTTCGTGCTCCTGTCTTCAAAGGAATCCGTCGGCGGAGGTCCATATGTGACCGAAGAGATCTTTTCCTTGAGGGATGACAGTTACGCCTACGAATATAGTGACGCGGAAACGGCGAAGAGCTATTTCTAAGAGAGCTGTTTCTGAAAGGGCGTTGCGCCCATGAGTTGCGAATTGCTGGAACCGGACGAGGTCAGCCGGGAGTTGGCCAAGCTCGAAGGCTGGGAGCTTTCGGCGGATGGTCTTGCTATTCGCAAATGCTTCAAATTCCGATCTTTTGCCGAGGCATTCGGTTTCATGACAGAATGCGCGTTGGCTGCGGAAAAGCTCGATCATCATCCCGACTGGAGCAACAGTTATTCCCGCGTGGATGTCAAATTGACGACGCATGCGAGGAAGCAGTTGACCGACCGTGATTTCCGCCTCGCCGCAATGATGGACCAGGCCTGGGGGCGGCGCCTTTGAAAGGCCGCCGCCTTTGAGATACTGGCGCCTTTGAAAGACCATTGTCGCTCTCCATATAGAAAACGTGAAATCGATGAAGGTCTCCAACGGAGCGCTCATGGACGACGTAAAGATCGGTGAAATTCTCCTGCCCGGCGACGATGACACCCAGGATCGTCGCGAAAAGCAGGTGCGTGCAAAATTCTGGCCGACGCTGAAGCGGGCGGTGAAGTTCGTGCCGTTCAGCCGGGATTTGGTGGCTGCCTATTACTGCGCTGTCGATCCGAAGACACCGACCAGAGTGCGCGGTGTGCTTCTGGCGGCACTCGCCTATTTCGTGCTGCCCTTCGATCTGGTGCCGGATATGTTCGTCATGGTCGGCTTTACCGATGACGTCGCGGTACTGGCGGCGGCGCTGAGATTGATACAGGGCCATATCGCCGATCGCCATTATGACGCGGCGGATCAGGTTCTTGCCGACGATCCCGATATCGCAAAAGCTCGGGCCTGATCTGAGGCCAGATGCAGTCTTACGGCGCCGCCGCGTCTTCGAGCGCGCGGCGCAAATGCCGGAACGCAAGCCGGATGCGGGATTTCACCGTGCCGAGTGGAAGACCGGTAGCCTCGGCAATTTCTGTGTGAGTTTGGCCGAGGAAAAAGGCGGCCTTGACCAGTTCCATCTGTTCGCCCGGTATCCTACTCAGCGCCTCACGCACCCGTGCGTCGCGTTCTTTGACTTCGACAGATAAGTCGGTCGCCTGCATATCCATCATCTGCCACTGCGCATCACCGAGCGCATCCTTGCCCTTGGCGCGCCGTTGCGCATCCAGGCGGCGATTGCGCGCGATGCGGTACAGCCAGGTAGAAAGCGAGGATTTTTGCGGGTCGTAGAGGGACGCACGATGCCAGAGTACGGTCATCACTTCCTGGACAAGCTCTTCCGCTTCATCGACGGGAATTCGCTGGCTCATCAGCCAGGTTTTCAATCGGGGCGCAAAGTGATCGAAGAGCACGCCAAAGGCTGCCTGATCACGCTCCATGGCGACAGCCCTGGTCAAGCGCGCAAAGTAGTCCCGATCGTCACCCTGCATCCAAACTACGCAATTCTTTCAAAGCCTAGATTCGCATCTATGCAACCATACTAATGTCATTGCGTGAGTTTGGAAGAGGACAAACTGTTGCCCTATTCCTTGTGTCATTGACAGCACATTACAGCGAGCGCGCAACCAATTCCAATGTTGACGGATTGGTAACCAGAATTAAGTCAAAATGAACCAGATCATGGCCCGCTTCACCCACCCCTTACCGTTGAAGCGTCACGTATAACAAAACTCGGCAGGAAACCATGTCCGCACGCACAGTCGCACTCGCCCTTGCTCTTACCTTCGTAAGCGCAGGCATCGCCTCGGCTCAGACGCCGACCCGCATCCAGCAATTCAAGGCATGGGGTGCCTATTCGTACAAGTCCGGCAACAGCACGGTCTGCTATGTCCTTTCCGTTCCGACCACCAAGGAACCTGCCAGCGTCGATCACGGTGACATTTTCTTCATCGTGTCGCAACGTCCGGGCCAGAGCGTTTCCTATGAGCCGCAGGCAATGGTCGGTTATCCGCTGCAGGCCAATTCGAAGGTGACGGTCACCATCGACGGCAAGAATTTTACCATGTTCACCAAGGAAAAGGCTGCCTGGGTCGAGAATGCGGCGGAAGAGCCGGCACTCGTCAACGCGATGAAGACCGGCCACAATATGAGCGTCAGCGCCGTTTCCGGCCGTGGCACGAAAACCAATTACGCCTATTCTCTGCAGGGCATTTCGGCTGCACTGAAGCAAATCGAAACCTGCAAGTAAGCGGCACGCCGTCGATTTAAGCGGAGGCCGGTCGTTCGACCGGCCTTTCGTGTTTGTTGAAGACAGGGTGACGCCGGCCTATTTTGATGCTAAAGCCCGCGCCAACATGGTCGGGCCTGATGTTGCCACGACCGATACAGGTTTCACGCACAGACATGCCCCAGCCCTTCCGCCTACCTAAGCGGTGGCGATGTGCATGTGCTCGAACGGGATAGAATATGTCAGTCACAGAGGCCATTGCCCCCGGTGCCATCGCCAAGAAGCCGCTGGTTGCCAATCCGGATCTTTTCACGTCCAAGCCCTCGCTGATCGGCCTGACGCGGCCGCAGATGGCGAAAGCCCTGCATGAGAAAGGCGTGCAGGAAAAGCAGCTGCGCATGCGCGTGAACCAGCTATGGCACTGGCTCTATATCCGCGGCGTTTCCGATTTCGATGCGATGACCAATGTCGCCAAAGACATGCGCGAGATGCTGAAAGAGCATTTCACCATCGCGCGTCCCGAAATCGTCGAGGAGCAGATCTCGAATGACGGCACGCGAAAGTGGCTGTTGCGCTTTCCGTCGCGTGGTGCCGGTCGTCCGGTCGAGATCGAGACCGTCTATATTCCGGAAGAAGGCCGCGGCACGTTGTGCATTTCCAGTCAGGTCGGCTGCACGCTCACCTGTTCCTTCTGTCACACCGGCACGCAGAAGCTGGTGCGCAACCTGACGGCGGAAGAAATCCTGTCGCAGCTTCTGCTCGCCCGCGAACGGCTGGGCGATTTTCCGGGTGCCGATACGCCGCCCGGCGCTTTCGTTCCGACCGGCGACCGCAAGGTCACCAATATCGTCATGATGGGCATGGGCGAGCCGCTCTACAATTTCGACAGCGTCAAGACAGCGCTTCTGATCGCCACCGATGGCGACGGCCTGTCCTTGTCGAAGCGTCGCGTTACGCTGTCCACCTCGGGTGTCGTGCCGGAAATCTATCGGACCGGCGAAGAGATCGGCGTGATGCTGGCAATCTCGCTGCATGCGGTGCGCGACGAGCTGCGCGACATGCTGGTGCCGATCAACAAGAAGTATCCGCTGAAGGAACTGCTCGACGCCTGCCGGGCCTATCCGAGCCTGTCGAATGCCCGCCGCATCACCTTCGAATATGTGATGCTGAAGGACGTCAACGACAGTCTGGAGGACGCCAAGCTGATGGTTCAGCTGCTCAAGGGCATTCCAGCGAAGATCAACCTCATTCCGTTCAATCCGTGGCCGGGCACCAATTATCAGTGCTCGGACTGGGAGACGATCGAGAAATTTGCCGATTTCATCAACGCGGCGGGTTACGCCTCGCCGATCCGCACTCCGCGCGGTCGCGACATCCTGGCGGCCTGTGGCCAGCTGAAGTCGGAATCGGAACGCATGCGCAAGACCGAGCGTCTCGCCTTCGAGGCCATGATGATCGCCGGCCACGGTGAGGACGACGACTGAGCCTTTTGGGCTCAGCCAGCCCGGCGAAAGAAATCCTGATTGGCCGCGACGAGAGCGGCCGTCTCGCTCAATCGGCTGGCATCTTGCGGATATGTCGCCTGCAGTTTTGCTGCTGCCCTCTTGAAAGCTCTCACGACACGATCGGGTTTTCGAGACAGGTGGGCAACGCTTAACAACGTTGCGCGAAGCGCGCGTTTCGAGCCGGCATCAACGTCAGGCTCCTCCATCATGTTGCGGATTGCGTGTAGACTGTTTCCGATGAGCAGAGTTCCCATGCCGCCATTCACGGCAAAGTCTCCTCCGTTTCCGCTGCGTTCGCTCCAGCGAACGAGCGTGACAAGGCGATGATAGATGCGCATGCGCCAATGCAGGTGGCGCCCGGGCTTGTCGAATGCGCCCCCGGCTATGGCGGTCAGCTCATGCACCATCAGCCTGATGACGAAATCCAGCCGGCGGCGGGTGTCGACGGGCAGGGCGACGAAGGCGAGATAGGCGCTGACCGGGCCGAGCAGGACAGCGGAGGCCTGCAACAGTACATGACCAAGCTCAGGATCCGCCGGCACGGTCGGATTCATCATCAGCAGGTAAATGAGATTGTATTCCATGCCAGCCAGTCCGACGCGGCGATGAGCCATGACGAACATGCCGAGAAGGATCAGAGGCATTGTAAGCAGGGCGGCGATAGTGACGCTGCCTGCCATAGGTAAAATGAAGAGATGAGCCAGCACTGCAGCTAGGGCACCACTGATCGAGCCTCCGACGACCCAGCGCATTTGCAGACCGGGATTCGGGAAGGTCGAGAAGACCGAGGTCATAATTGCTGCGCCCATGACCATGTAGGGTCCGAGTGCCCAGCCCGTGAGGATCCAAACCAGCCCGGTTGCCGCAACTGCGCTCATTGATCTGAATGCCGCATAACGGGCACCTATCCAGTCGTGATGCGGAAGCGGAAGCCGGTGGCGATCCGCTACCGGACCGATCGTTGCCGCTGTTCGGTTCGCGCGCTGCCAGAGCGGCGCCAATGCTTTCAACAGGTTTGCCTGATACGGTTTATCCGCCTCTAGCTCGTCTGCCATCAGTTGCAATCGTTCGGGTATGTCATTCTGCTCCAGAGGTGTCATCCGTGCCCCTTCAGGGCTTGGATGGCTTGGCGATTGTGTATCCAGAAGCAGTTCAGTGAGAGCGGATAGGAGACTGCGGATGTCCCGGGCTTTTCGGCGAACGCCAATCGAACCGGCAGATGCTATGTCGAGGTTTTCATCCAGTGCAGTAATTTCCAGAATCAGGCGTGTGCGTTCGGCCTTGTCGCTTGCTCCCGCGACTATATGGTCGAGGCATTCGCACATGACTGTTTTCACACGCTTGGAAATGTCGACTGGCTGAGGCTTGGGAGAAAAGGCCAGGGCGACGATCGTACCCACCGCGCCGCCGAGGCAGATTGTTGCTATCCGATCGATCGCGAGCAGTAAAAGCGAGCTTTCGTGGCCGTAGCCGAGGAGTGCTACCATCGCCGCGGAATAGCCGGCGAGAAGACTGACATAGGACGCGGGGCCTGTAATCAGGTTCCCGATCCCTGAACACAATCCAAGCCAGAGCAAAAGCCCGATGATGATGCCAAGCGGATCATTGCCGGCCAAAACCATAAGGCCGACACCTGCCAGCGCACCGGCGATGGTGCCTACGACACGGGCCAGGCTCCGCTCCAGCCGCTGGCCCTGTGTCGGCAGGGCAGTAATCCAGACAGTCATCGCTGCCCATTGCGGATGATCAAGGCCGATGAGAGTGCCGATCACCAGCGCCAAGCAGGCTGCGATCGCTGTGCGCGCGGTGAAGCGTAACCGGGCCGGGTCGATATCGAACATGGCGGAAAGCGCTCTCATGATTGAGTCTTCATTCCGGCTTTAGCCTTCTCCATTTTCTCCTCGACGCGTTCGCAGATGTGCAGCATGGCTGCAATGTCCTCGTCGCTGAAATCGTCGAGCAGGTCTTTTTCCAGCGCCACGAGCTGTGCGCGGATGGCACAGGCCGTCTTCCTGCCTTCTTCGGTGAGATGGAGCCTGCGTGCGCGGCGGTCGTCCGGATCGATCCGGCGTTCGAGAAGGCCGCGTTTCGACAGGATATCGATCAGCCGCACGAGGCTGGATTCGTCGAGGCCGGAAGCGGCGGCGAGTTCCTTCTGAAGCAGGCCGTCACCCAGCCGGTGCAGGTAGATCAGCGGTGTCCAGCTGGCGTCCGTCAGGCCGCTTTCCGCCAGCTTTTCATCGATGAACATGCGCCACCTTCTGGCAAACACGACAACGGTGCCGCCGAATACGGCTTTTGGATCATTTGATTTTCTGTGCATTCAAATTATTTGTATTAAAAGTATTTTTCACGCAAGCGAATTTGCCGACTTGGTGTGATGCAATTGTTGCATGGCTGCCGAAAGCAGGTGTCGGTGTGTCGCGGATCAGTCGCTGCGGTCAGGTGTTTGTTGATTTCGGCTGCCCGGCTCCCTAAGAAGCCAAAAAGCTAAAAATCGCCCGGAGGAAACCTATGCGCGCTTTCATTCTTGCCCTTGCTGCAGCGACGACTCTCGCCATGCCTGCAAAAGCTGCCGACGTCACTGTCGCCGTGACGGCGATCGTCGAACATCCTGCACTCGATGCCGCTCGTGACGGCGTGAAGGCAGCACTGGCCGAGGCAGGCTACAAGGACGGTGAGAACCTGAAATTCCTGTATGAGTCCGCGCAGGGCAATCCCGGCACGGCCGCGCAGATCGCTCGCCAGTTCGTCGGCGAAGAGCCGAGCGTCATCGTGCCGATCTCCACGCCTTCGGCCCAGGCCGTCGTTTCCGCAACTCGCGATATTCCGGTTGTCTTTACTGCCGTTTCCGATCCGGTCGGTGCGCAGCTGGTCAAGGATGTCGCCAAGCCCGGTCGCAATGTAACCGGTCTTTCGGACATGTCGCCGGTTGCCGAGCATATCAAGCTGATCAAGGAAATCTCGCCAAATGCGAAATCGATCGGCTTCCTCTACAACACGGCTGAAACCAATTCGGTTTCGATCCTGGCCGCGCTGAAGGAAGAAGCCGTCAAGAACGGCATGACCGTGGTCGAGTCGGTCGCCACCAAGTCTGCCGAAGTGCAGGGTGCCGCCCGCGGTCTCGTCGGCCGTGCCGATGTCTTCTACATCCCGACCGACAACACGATCGTTTCGGCGTTCGAAGCCGCCGTCGGCGTTGCCGAAGAAGCCAAGATCCCGCTTTATGCCGCCGATACCGGTTCGGTCGATCGTGGTGCCGTTGCCGCTCTCGGCTTCAACTATTACGATGTCGGCAAGCAGACCGGCGTGATCGTTGCCCGTATCCTCAAGGGTGAGGCTCCCGGCGATATTCCGGTGACCGTTGCTGCCGGTACCGATCTCGTCATCAACAAGGGTGCTGCAACCCGCATGGGCGTGACGCTGCCTGAGGCCATTGTTTCGCGCGCCACGCGCACGGTCGAATAAGCCGTCTCTCATCAACGCACCGGATGATATCATCGTCATCCGGTGTGACCGACGACCAACCGGCGCGAAACGCGACGGATAAAAAGGGGAGCACGACAAGGTGCTTAGTCAGATCGCCTTCTGGGGCGCAGTGGAACTCGGGCTGGTTTTCGCCTTTGTCGCCATCGGTGTATTTCTCGCCTTCCGCGTGCTCGATTTTCCCGATCTCACGGTCGACGGGTCGTTTCCGCTCGGTGCAGCAGTTGCGGCCGTGCTGATCACTGTTGGTATCAATCCGTGGATTGCGGCCTTGGCTGCCATGCTGGCCGGTGCCGCTGCCGGGACGGTGACGGCGTTTCTCAACGTGCGCTTCCGTATCCTCAACCTGCTCGCCTCGATCCTGACGATGATCGCACTCTTTTCCGTAAACCTCCGGGTGATGGGAAAGCCGAATGTGGCGCTGATCAATGCCGATACGATGCTGAGCCCGTTCTTCGGCCTGGGCCTGCGTGAAGTATATGTACGGCCGCTGTTCGTCGGCGTGCTGGTGGTGATCGCGGTCATCGCCGTCTGGCGCTTTCTCGAAAGCGATGCCGGGCTTGCCATGCGCGCGACCGGCGCCAATCCGCGCATGTCGCGGGCGCAGGGCATCGATACGAGCTGGCAGGTCTATCTCGGTCTTGCGCTTTCCAATGCGCTTGTGGCGCTGGGCGGCGCGCTGTTTGCGCAGACCAACGGCTTTGCAGATGTCACCTCCGGTGTCGGCACGATCGTCGTCGGCCTTGCTGCCGTCATCATCGGCGAGACGTTGTTCGGAGCACGCGGAATCCTCCTGGCGCTGATCGGCTGCGTCGTCGGCTCGATCCTCTATCGCATCGCCATCCAGCTGGCGCTGTCGACGGATGCGCTTGGCCTGAAAGCCTCCGACCTCAATCTCGTCACGGCCGTTCTGGTGGCCGTGGCGCTCGTTCTGCCGCGCCTGCGCCGGGGAGCTTCGTCATGATCGATCTCAGCAATATCCATGTCACCTTCGGTAAGGGCACGCCGCTGCAGAAGGAGGCGCTGAAGGGCGTCAACCTGACGATCGAGGAAGGCTCATTCGTGACCGTGATCGGCTCTAACGGTGCCGGCAAATCGACCCTGCTCGGGGTTCTGGCCGGCGACGTGCTGGCCAACGAAGGCAAGGTGATGATCGGCAAGACCGATGTGACGCGCAAGTCGACATCCGCGCGTGCCGGTCTGGTCGCCCGCGTGTTCCAGGATCCGCTGGCGGGCAGCTGCGGCTCCCTGTCGATCGAAGAAAATCTTGCTCTTGCGGCACGTCGTGGCGAGATCCGCGGCCTGCGCTCCGCGCTCGGCCCGCGCCGTCGCGAGCTTTTTCGCGAGCGGGTTGCCGAACTCAATCTGGGGCTCGAAAACCGGATGAAGGACCGCATGGACCTGTTGTCCGGCGGCCAGCGACAGGCGGTGTCGCTGGTCATGGCGACGCTGGCGGGCTCCGAAGTTTTGCTGCTCGACGAGCATACGGCGGCGCTCGATCCGGGCATGGCGGAGTTCATCATGAAACTCACCCAGCGCGTCGTGTCGGAGCGCAAGCTGACGACGCTGATGGTGACGCATTCCATGCGGCAGGCGCTGGATTTCGGCCACCGCACGATCATGCTGCATGGCGGCGAGATCATTCTCGACGTCAGCGGCGATAGCCGCAAGGACCTGCAGGTCGAGGACCTGATCGCCATGTTCCGCAAGATGCGTGGCGAGACGCTGGACGACGACGCGCTGCTGATCGGCTGACGCTGGTCAGCAGCGTCATTTGTCAGCGCGCCTGTGTGAAGAAGATTTTTGCCGCGAAGATCGAGAAGACGCCGGCAAAGGTGTAGTCGATGCCGCGCAGGACTTTCGGATTGGCCTGCAGCCAGTTTGAAAGCCTGTCTGCAGCCAGCACGACGATGACGTTGATCGGCATGCCGATGGCGATGAAATAAAGCCCGAAGAAGATCAGCTTTCCGGTGACATGCGGATCCTGCGCCGAGACGAATTGCGGCAGGAAGGTCATGAAGAAGATGATGACCTTGGGGTTGAGGATATTGACCCAGAAGCCGAGCGACATGCTGGCAAGCGCGCTGCTTTGCGGCCGCTCGACCTTTTCGACCGACAGGCTGGAGCCGAAGCGGATTGCCTGGATGGCCAGCCAGAGAAGATAGGCAGCACCGCCGGTCTTCAGGATGAAGAAGGCGGTTGGCGAGGCGGTGATCAGCGCGGAAATACCAAAGGCGACCAGAAGCGTGTGGCAGACGATGCCGAAGTTCGTTCCGAGCACGACGAGCAGCGCCGTCTTGCGGCCTTCGCTGATCGCGCGGCTGATCGACAATGTCATATCCGGCCCCGGCGTGATCGACAGGAGAAGACCGGCGGCGGTGAAGGCGATGAGTGTCGGCAGGCTCGGCAGGAATTCCATGATCGTTCTCGAAAGCCGGAAATTGTTTGTCCGGTTTATCCGGCTTTCGAGCCTATGCCAATTCGATCAATCAACGGTTGTTGATGAATTGTTTTGATGCGTCGGCAAAATCCGGGTGCCAGCGGGAAAGCGGTGGGCGGTTTTCGATCACGTCACCGATCGCCCAGGCCATGCGGCGCTCGTCTGTGGCGCGGTCGACGTCGTTGTCGGGGCAGAGAATGTAGAAGTCGCCGCGCTCAAGGCTCTGCATCATAAAGCCGACGGTCTGTTCCGAGGTCCATGCGCCTTCCGGCTTTTCCGTGCGGCCACCCGCGGCAAGCGGGGTGAAGACAAAGCCGGGGATCAGGAGATGCGCCGAGACCTGACAGCCTTCGGTGTTTCGTAACTCGTGCTGCAGCGCTTCGGTGAAGGTTTTCACGCCGGATTTGGAGACGTTGTAGGCCGGATCACCGGGGGGCGTGGTGATGCCCTGCTTCGAGCCGGTGTTGATGATCAGCGCCGGTTCGCCATGGGCGATCATCGCAGGGCCGAAGATGCGGCTGCCGTTGACGACGCCCATCAGGTTGACGGCGAGCACATTTTCCCAGTTCGCCTGCGGGCCGACAATGCTGCTGCCGGGCTGTATGCCGGCATTGTTCATCAGCACATGGACGCGGCCGAAACGCTGGATAACGGCCCGCTCAAGCGCTGCGATCTCGTCCGGCTTCGACACATCGGTGCCGATCGCCGCGACATCGTGTTCGCCGCCTTCGGCAAGTGCCGTCACTTCGCGACAGGCTTCGACGAGCTTTTCCCCCTCCAGGTCGACAAGCACGACGGACAGGCCCTGCCGAGCAAATTCCTTGGCTGCGGCAAGCCCGATGCCGGAAGCGGCTCCGGTGATGACGGCGACATTGTCCTTTTTCAGAGCGGGATGAGTAACGGTCATGGGTCGGTCTCCTCTATGACGCTGCTGTTCAAAGGTCCGGGGGGATATGGTATCTATCGCTACCCCGTCAACATGACGGGATATTGAAGCGGAGCCAAGCGGATGGGCGAGATCATATCGATCAGGGTGGATGAAGAAACGGCCGCCTATGTCAAAAAGCAGGTGGATGACGGACGTTATGCCTCCGAAAGCGAAGTGATCGAAGAGGCGTTGCGGCTTCTGAAGGAAAGCGAAGAGGACGAGATCGAGGCGCTCCGGGCCGCGATCGACGAAGGCGAGGCGTCGGGAGAGCCGCAGCCGTTCGATCCCGACGAATTCCTCGCCGAGTTGCATCGCAAACATGTTGGCTGAGCGGACCGGATACAGGCTTTCTCCACGCGCAAGCCGGGATCTCACAGATATCTGGCTATACTCGCGTGATACATGGTCCGTCGCCCAGGCGGATCTTTATTATCGCGAGCTGATTTCGGTCTTGGATGGTCTGGTGGTTGGCGCGAGATGCGGCAGGCCGATCGACGATATTCGCAAAGGCTATATGAGTTACGCCACGGGTTCCCATCGGATCATCTATCGGCAGCGAGGTAGCGTGTTGCTCATCATCCGCATCCTCCACCAGCGGATGAACGTGCGGCGTCATCTCTGACGTTGTTTCTCCGGGTTTCCCTTGCGTGGCTCCAGAAACTCGCTAAAAACTTCGGCGATCCAATTTCGGCGGATTTGTCTCCGCCGCCACCCGCAGACGGACATATTCATCATGGCACTCCCGAAAGACGTAAAGAAGGTCGTCCTCGCCTATTCCGGCGGTCTCGACACCTCGATCATCCTGAAATGGCTGCAGACCGAACTCAACGCTGAAGTCGTGACCTTCACGGCCGACCTTGGCCAGGGCGAAGAGCTCGAGCCTGCGCGCAAGAAGGCCGAGATGCTGGGCATCAAGGAAATCTTCATCGAAGATGTCCGCGAAGAATTCGTCCGTGACTTCGTTTTCCCGATGTTCCGCGCCAATGCCGTTTATGAAGGCGTCTATCTGCTTGGCACGTCGATCGCCCGTCCGCTGATCTCCAAGCACCTGATCGAGATCGCCAAGAAGACCGGCGCCGACGCGATCGCTCATGGCGCGACCGGCAAGGGTAACGACCAGGTTCGTTTCGAAATGTCGGCCTATGCCTTGAACCCGGATATCAAGATCATCGCTCCGTGGCGCGACTGGACGTTCAAGAGCCGTACGGACCTTTTGAACTTTGCCGAACAGCACCAGATCCCGGTCGCCAAGGACAAGAAGGGCGAAGCGCCGTTCTCTGTCGACGCCAACCTGTTGCACTCGTCTTCCGAGGGCAAGGTTCTCGAAGATCCGGCCGTCGAGGCTCCGGAATATGTGCATATGCGCACGATTTCGCCGGAAGCCGCTCCCGATCAGGCAACCACGATCAAGATCGGTTTCCGCAAGGGTGACGCCGTCTCGATCAATGGTGTCGAGATGTCGCCGGCAACCCTGCTTGCACAGCTCAACAATTATGGCCGCGACAACGGCATCGGCCGTCTCGATCTCGTCGAGAACCGTTTTGTCGGCATGAAGTCGCGCGGCGTCTACGAGACCCCCGGCGGCACGATCCTGCTTTCGGCTCACCGCGCAATCGAATCGATCACGCTCGATCGCGGCGCTGCTCACCTGAAAGATGAGCTGATGCCGAAATATGCCGAGCTGATCTATTACGGCTTCTGGTTCTCGCCGGAACGCGAAATGCTGCAGGCCCTGATCGACAAGAGCCAGGAGCATGTCGAAGGCGAAGTGACGCTGAAGCTCTACAAGGGCAATGTCATGGTCATCGGCCGCGAAAGCGACAAGTCGCTCTATTCCGACGCGCTGGTCACCTTCGAAGACGATCACGGCGCCTATGACCAGAAGGATGCAGCCGGATTCATCAAGCTGAATTCGCTGCGCCTGCGCACGCTCGCCAAGCGCAATCAGCTGAAATAATCGGGCTTACCGATTTGCCAGATCGGGCCCCGCTGTTACCGCAGCGGGGCTTTTTTATTGCCGGCGACTGATGAAGCGGTGAGCGAGATAGGCCGCGACCGCGGTGAATTCCATGATGGGGATGATCGTGCCGAAGGACGTCAGCGGGTTTGCGAAAGTGGCTGCCACCAGCCCGCCGAGAAAGCCGCCGCCCATCTGGATGAAACCCATCAGCGCGGAAGCGGAGCCCGCGACTTTCGGAAATGCGGCAAGGCCTGAGGTGACGACATGCGGCGTCAGGAAGGCGATGCCGAATGTGCATATGCCGACCGGGACCATGATCGACAGGAATGTCGGATCGAGCAGGTGCACGGACAACAGCATCAGGAAGCCGCCCGTGCCGCAGAAGGCGATGCCGATTGCAACCGCGGCAGGACCGGATATGCGTCCGGAGATCATGCGCAGAGTGATCGAACCCGCCAGGTAGGAGCCCGTCTGGGCCAGCATGCCGAGGCCGAATTGCGTCGGACTGAGGCCGACAACATCGATGAGGACGAAGGGCAGCATGGTGCCCTGGGCATAAAGCGCGCCTATCGAGCCGCCGAGAATGAGCGAAGGAAAGAGAAAGCGCAGGTCGGTGATCAGGCCGGCATAGGTTTTTACCAGCGTGACGGGCCGCAGGCGCGATCGGTCCGGAACGGCTGTTTCCTTGAGCGCAAAGACGCAGGTCAGCAATGCGCTCGCGCCGAAGGCGATCATCAGCAGGAAGATCGACTGCCAGCCGAAGGCGGAAAGGGCAAGTCCGCCGATGGTCGGTCCGAGCGCCGGACCGATCGCCAGAATGATGCCGATCATGTTCATGATCCGCGCGGCCTGTATGCCGAGAAATTGGTCGCGAACGGCGGCACGGGCAACGGTGACGCCGACCGAAGCGCCGATCCCCTGGATCAGTCGTCCTGCGAGGATCCAGTCGACGTCGATCGCCATGGCTGCGATCAGCGAGCCCAGAACATAGATCGTCAGGAAGGCAATCGAGGCTTTTCTCCGGCCATAGGCATCGGAAACGGGGCCGGCGAGCAACTGGGCTAAGGCGAAGCCGCCGAAATAAAGCGAGAGCGACAGCTTGATGGCGGATTCCGTCGTGCCGAAAGCGCGAACCAGTTCCGGCATGGCAGGTGTATAGACCGCCATCGAAACGGGG
Organism: Agrobacterium sp. Ap1; assembly: GCF_017313375.1. Lineage (NCBI taxonomy): Bacteria > Pseudomonadati > Pseudomonadota > Alphaproteobacteria > Hyphomicrobiales > Rhizobiaceae > Agrobacterium > Agrobacterium sp. Ap1. The sequence continues at coordinate 21,279 of NZ_JAFLMY010000020.1, read as the reverse complement.
CCGATCGCGGTCAGAAGGGCGCCGATGATGGTCGTGCGCCGTTCCGTCATGATTGTCGGGCGGGCGGCGGTATCAGCGTCTCTCATCGGCACCCGTTGGAGCGGGAGGAGAGGTCTCCTGGAGATTCCTGTTCACCGCGGAAAGCGACGCTTCCAGTTGGCTTTTTGCCTCCAGAGACAGGCCGGATGTCGCATGGTCGAGAATGACGTGGAGCTCGGCGCGGATCCTGCGGATCATGTCATCCGACGTATTTGTCAGGGCAATCCGCTTGGCGCGCCGATCGGCTGCGCATTTATGGCGCTCGATCAGACCAAGTGTCTGCAATTTGTCGAGATAGGTGCAGAGCGTCATCGGCTCGACGCTCATCTGCGAGGCAATATCGAGCTGCCGGCTGCCTTCATGATCGGCGATGTGTATCAGCGCCCTTGCCTCGCCGGGGGTGAGGCCCAGCCCTGCCGCGTTGATGCGATTTTCAAACGCCGTTCGCAATGCACGCGCGGTATCGACGATCAACAGACCCAGGATATCGCCTTGCGGCACATCATGGGAGATTTTGACTGGAAGGCTCATAAGGTTGACTTACTATCTTTCCGCGTGGCCGCAAACGGAAAAGCTCGCTGCCGCGTGAAACGACTGCGTGAAGCTTCGCTTTGTCGTACTTGATCCAGACACTCGACAACCTATCCTGTAGACCAGAAACAAATCAGAATCGCAGAAGGATTTCCCTTATGGCCAACGCTTCCGTCAACCGTGCCCTTGTCGATTGGAGCGGGCATGAAGGCCTGCCGCGGTTCGATCTCGTGAAAGACGAGGATTTCGCTCCCGCTTTCGAGGTGGCTCTGGCAAGCCACGAGGCGGAGATCGACGCTATCGCCAACAATCCGGAAGCGCCTAGCTTTGAGAACACCGTCGTGGCGCTGGAAATTGCCGGTGACGAGCTTTCCCGCGTCTCCTCCCTGTTCTGGGGCAAGGCCGGCGCGCATACGAACGAGACGATCCAGGCGCTGGAGCGGGAAATCGCGCCGAAAATGTCACGGCATTATTCGAAGATCGGCACCAATGCCGCTCTTTTCGGTCGCATCGATGCTTTGTGGGAAAAGCGGGCGGAGCTTGGCTTGACGCTCGAGCAGGAGCGGGTGCTGGAGCGCCACTGGAAAGGCTTCGTCAAATCGGGTGCCAAGCTTGAGAAGCCCGAGCAGGACCGGCTTTCTTCGATCGGCGAAAAGCTTGCCGGTCTCGGTGCGCAGTTCGGCCAGAATGTTCTCGGAGACGAGAAGGAATGGTCGTTGAAGCTGACCGACGAGGCCGAGCTGGAAGGCCTGCCGGATTTTCTGCGCGATGCGATGGCTGCTGCCGCCAGGGATCGCGGCGAGGCCGACGGCTATATGGTGACGCTGTCGCGCTCGATCATCGAGCCGTTCCTGACATTCTCGGCCCGGCGCGACCTGCGCGAGCAGGCGTTCAAGGCCTGGGTGGCGCGCGGTGAAAACGGTGGTGCGCGGGACAATGTAGCGATCGTTCGCGAGACGCTAGCGCTGCGTGCGGAAAAGGCAAAGCTTCTGGGTTATGAAAACTTTGCGGCCCTGAAGCTCGACAACACGATGGCAAAGACCGCCGACAATGTGAACGACCTGCTGCACAAGGTCTGGGACAAGGCCCGCTCCAAGGCGCTTGAGGAAGAAGCAAGCCTCGGCAAGCTGGTGGCGGAAGAGGGCAGGAACCACCCGGTCATGCCATGGGACTGGCGTTATTATGCCGAGAAGCTGCGCGAGCGGACCTTCTCCTTCTCCGAATCCGAGCTTAAGCCCTATCTGCAGCTGGAAAAGGTCATCGAAGCCTGTTTCGATGTTGCCAAGCGGCTGTTCGGCGTGACGCTGGCCGAGCTGAAAGGCATTGCCGCCTATCATCCGGATGTGCGGGTGTTCGAGCTGCGCGACGAGAGCGGTGCGCTGAAGGCACTGTTCCTCGGCGATTATTTCGCCCGGTCCTCCAAGCGGTCCGGCGCGTGGATGAGTTCGTTCCAGTCGCAGCACAAACTGCCATTGAAGAATGGTGCTAAGGGCGAGCTGCCGATCATCTACAATGTCTGCAATTTCGCCAAGCCGGCGGAAGGCAAGCCTGCTCTGCTTTCGCTCGATGACGCCCGCACGCTCTTCCACGAGTTCGGCCATGCGCTGCACGGCATGCTCTCGGATGTGACCTATCCGTCCGTCTCCGGCACGGGCGTGTCGCGCGATTTTGTCGAACTGCCCTCGCAGCTTTACGAACACTGGCTGACGGTGCCGGAAATCCTCGAAAAATACGCCGTCCATTACGAGACCGGCAAGCCGATGCCGAAGGAACTGCTCGACAAGGTTCTGGCGGCGCGCACCTTCAATGCCGGTTTTGCGACGGTCGAGTTCACCGCATCGGCGCTGGTCGACATGGCGTTTCATACGCGGGCGCCTGCGGATGATCCGATGGCGGTGCAGGCGGAGATCCTGTCGGAGCTGAAAATCCCGGCCTCGCTCGTCATGCGCCACGCAACGCCGCATTTCCAGCACGTGTTTTCCGGCGAGGGATATGCGGCCGGATATTACTCCTACATGTGGTCGGAAGTGCTGGATGCGGATGCGTTTTCGGCATTCGAAGAGGTCGGCAATGCCTTCGATCCGGTCATGGCGCGCAAGCTCAAGAACAACATCTATTCGGTCGGCGGCTCGATCGATCCGGAAGTGACCTACAAGGCCTTCCGCGGCAAGTTGCCGGATCCGACGGCGATGTTGAAGAAAAAGGGTTTGGCGATGGTATCGGAACTTACGGGCAGCGACGCCTGATCCGGCACCGGTCGTAATCGACAACTGTCATCCCGCTGTCATAAAAATGTAACCCGCCTGTCATGCAGGCTGACTATGGAACCGGCATCATCTTCTGCCGACGCCGGTTCCCATGACAATTGATAGCCTTGCACGCAACGTTGCCGTATCGACGGCCGGACTGGAGCTGCACTATGGTGCAACGCCGGTACTTAAGGGCATCGATGTGGCTCTGGGGCAGGGCAAGACGCTTGCGCTTCTCGGTCCTTCCGGTTGCGGCAAGACCACGCTCCTGCGGTTGGTGGCCGGGCTTCTCGCCCCCAGCAAGGGGTCCGTCTCTATCGCCGGGCAGGTGGTTGCCGATGCCGCAAGCGGCATCTTCGCACCGCCGGAAAAGCGCAATCTCGGCATGGTTTTCCAGGATTACGCGCTCTGGCCGCATATGACGGTCGGTGGCAATATCTCCTTCCCGCTCGAGATGCGCGGCATCGGTCGCACCGAGCGCGAGCAACGCACCATGCATGCCTTGGAGCGCGTCGGGCTTTCCGCCTATGCCGCTCGCCGGCCAAGCGATCTTTCCGGCGGTCAACAGCAGCGCGTGGCAATCGCGCGGGCGATCGTTGCCGAGCCGCAGCTTATCCTGTTCGACGAGCCGCTTTCCAATCTCGACCGCGAATTGCGCGAAAACATGGTTGGCGAACTGGCGGAACTGATCGCCTCGCTCGGCCTCACCGCCATCTATGTCACCCATGATCACTCGGAAGCGCTGACGCTTGCCGATCAGGTCGCCGTGATGCGCGGCGGGTTGATCGAACAGCTCGCGAGCCCGGACGAACTGGTGGCGCAGCCGGCGACCCCCGAAGTTGCCGACTTCCTGCGACTAGGTGGCATTGCCGAGTTGCAAAACCGCGATGCCTGCTGGTTCTTCGGCAATAGCGACGTTGCGTTGATGCGCGCCGATCATGGCTCGGCCGGCACGCGCAGCATTCTCATCCCTGTCTCGGCCATCACGCCCGGCGAGATCCAGCAGGATCGGGTGGCCGCCAGCGTGCTGCGCTCGCAGTTCCGCGGCGACGGGCATCTGGCGACCGTTTCGCTGATCGGCGCCGATCAGGTCGAGCTGCAGGTCCTGAGCCGTCACAAGCTGAAGCCCGGCGATGGCGTCGGCCTTTCCATCGATCTCGACCAGATCCGCTGGTTTGAAAATTCACGTCATCCGCATCTGTAAGCATTCACCCCAACAGGAGTTTTGGGACATGTTCAAGTCGTTGAAGAGCATTACATTCGGTGCCGTTGCCGCCGTCCTGATGGCCGGCGTCGCGCATGCCGACATCACCGTCTACACCGCCGGCCCGCAGAGCCTGATCGACAAGATGTCGGAAGGTTTCACCAAGGAAACCGGCATCAAGGTCAATGTCTTCCAGGCAACCACCGGCAAGGTCATGGCCCGTATCGAGGCCGAAGCATCGAACCCGGTCGTCGACGTTCTGATCTCGGCGTCCTGGGATACCGCGACCGACTTCGAAAAGCGCGGCTGGCTGGTCAAGTATTCCAGCCCCAACGCTGCCAAGGTTCCGGATTTCCTCAAGTCCGACTATGCCGTCGCACAGGGCATCTCAGCTCTCGGCATTGCATGGAACACCAAGAGCGGCACGCCGAAGCCGTCCGAATGGGCTGACCTGACCAAGCCGGAATACAAGGACATGGTCAACATTCCCGACCCGGCACAGTCCGGCTCGTCCTTCGAGCTGACGGCTGCCCTTGCCGGCCAGGACGACTTCAAGCTGTTCAAGGACTTGCAGGCTAACGGCGCGATCATTGCCGGCGCCAATGCCGAAGCGCTGAACCCGGTTCTGCAGGGCGCCAAGGCTGCCGTCTTCGGCGCGGTCGATTACATCACGCTTGCTGCCGCCAAGAAGGGCGAAAGCGTTGAGGTCGTCTTCCCGGCTTCCGGCACCGTCATTGCACCGCGTCCGGCGATGATCCTCAACTGGTCCAAGAACCAGGACGAGGCCAAGAAGTTCATCGACTACATGCTGTCCGACGCCGGCCAGAAGATGGTTGCCGCCCAGATGCTGATGCCGGCCCGCAGCGACGTTGCCGCCGACCGTCCGCTGATCAGCGACCTGAAGCTGCTGAAGTTCGACAACGCCGCGGTCTATGGCAAGCGCAAGGAAACACTCGGCGAGATCACCAAGATTTTTGGTGGCAAGTAATTTTCGCTGCGACGCCGTCTGCTCTTCGGAGCAGGCGGCGTTGTTTCACTTTGAACGTCGCGCATCATTTTTCAGGTCATCTCATCGCATGGCTTGAAGAATGCTGCGGCAGGACATGAAGGACTGAGTGATGGCGGCAAAAAGCGTTGGCGGACCGGCCCCGGCGGCATGGCTGGCGATTGTGGGACTGCTTCTCGTCGTTGCCGTACCCTTTGCCGCGGTCGTCATGCAGGGCGTTTTCCCTGATCTCGGCCAAGGTTCGTTCGCCAGGCCCTTTTCTTCCTTCGTCGCCACGCTGAATGATGGCGCGCTGATCGGCATGGCCGGCAACACGATCCTGCTCGGTTTCTGCGTCGTGCTGGCCTCAGCCTTGGTCGCGGTGCCGCTCGGCGTGTTTCGGGCACTCTACCGCGTGCCGGGGGCGGCGCTGTTCGACGTGGCTCTGCTCGTGCCCTTCATGATCCCGCCCTATATCGCCACGCTCGGCTGGATCATGACCTTGCAGCCGCGCGGATATCTGCAGCAGCTGGTCGGTTTCAATCTTTCGCCCTTCCTGTTTTCTCTGGCGGGCATGACCATGGTCATGGCGTTCAACACGTTCCCGGTGGTCTATTTCGCCGTATCGCGCACGGTGGAAGCGGTTGGTGCCCGCTATGCGGATGTCGGCCGGGTGTTCGGCGCCACGCCCGCGCGCGCCTTCTGGCGGATCACGCTTCCCTTGTCTGCTCCGGGTCTGGCCGCCAGCCTGATGCTGGTGTTTGCCGCGGCGATCGAGGAATACGGCACGCCGGCAGCGCTTGGCCGCCGCGCCGGTTTCCAGGTTCTCGTCACCGGCATCGATCTTCGCATTTCCGACTGGCCGATCGATCTGCCAGGCGCCTCGATCATGTCGCTGCTGCTGGTGGGGCTTTCGCTCCTGACCTTCCTCGGCCAGCGCTGGATCCTGTCGCGGCGCTCCTACCAGACGGTCAACGGCAAGCCGACAGCCAAGGACAAGCGGCCGCTCGGGGCGATGAAGTGGCCGGTACTTACGGCTTTCATCATCGTCTCGTTCCTTGCCACCGGCGTACCGCTTCTGTCGATCCTTGCCACCGCCATGTCGCGGACGATTTCCGGCGGGCTGGCGTTCGACAACATGAGCTTCGACAATTTCCTGCAGGTGTTCGGCAACAGCGCTGGGGCGCTCGGCGCGCTTGCCAACAGCTTTTCGCTCGGTATCGGCACGGCGCTGATCACCGGCCTGATCGGGGTGACGGCCGCTTACACGGTGGTGAAGACGAAAATCCGCGGGCGGCTGGCGATCGACAGCCTGACGATCATTCCGAATGCGCTTCCCGGCATCGTCGTTGCCGTCGGCCTGATCCTCGCCTGGAACATGCCGTGGCTGCCGGCGACGCCCTACAATACGCCGTTCATCCTGCTGCTTGCCTATTGCTGCATCCTGTTGCCCCAGACCATGCGCTATTCGACGGCCGCCTTCCAGCAGATCGGCGATAATCTCGAAGCCGCAGCCCGCGTGTTCGGCGCTTCCGGCATCACCGCCTTCCGCCGTATTCTTCTGCCGCTGGTATTCCCGAGTCTCGCCTCGGCCATGCTGCTCGTCTTCGCACTCGCCTCGCGTGAGCTTGTCGCTTCCGTCGTCATCGCGCCGGTCGGCATGCAGACGATCGCCACCTTCATCTGGCAACAGTTCGAGCAGGGGTCTATCGGGCTCGGCATGGCCATGGCGTTCATCGCCATTCTGATCACCACTCTTTTGCCGCTTCTCCTGCTTGCCCTCTTGAGAAGGAGCGGTCTCGTCGCCGAATAGACCCATGGATTCAACCGTTGCGCTTGGCCCCCCTTTCGCATTTGCAAAAAACGGGGTATGAGCGCGCCAACGAAATTGGCGTGGCCCCAGTATTGTTGCGCCCCAACTTCAGAGAACCCCTAATATGGCACTTCGCAACATCGCGATCATCGCGCACGTTGACCATGGCAAAACGACGCTCGTTGACGAGCTCCTGAAACAGTCGGGCTCGTTCCGCGAAAACCAGCGCGTTGCAGAACGCGTCATGGACTCGAACGATCTCGAAAAGGAACGCGGCATCACGATTCTCGCCAAGGCGACGTCGGTTGAGTGGAAGGGCGTTCGCGTCAACATCGTCGATACCCCAGGCCACGCCGACTTCGGCGGCGAAGTCGAACGTATTCTTTCGATGGTGGACGGTGCGATCGTTCTGGTCGACTCGTCTGAAGGCCCGATGCCGCAGACCAAGTTCGTCGTCGGCAAAGCGCTGAAGGTCGGCCTCAAGCCGATCGTCGCGATCAACAAGATCGACCGTCCGGACGGTCGCCACGAAGAAGTCATCAACGAAGTTTTCGACCTGTTCGCAAATCTCGACGCCACCGACGAGCAGCTCGACTTCCCGATCCTCTACGGTTCGGGTCGCGATGGCTGGATGAACGTCAACCCGGAAGGCCCGAAGGACGAAGGTCTGGCACCGCTGCTCGATCTCGTGCTCAAGCACGTTCCGGAGCCGACAGTCGAAGAAGGCCCGTTCCGCATGATCGGTACGCTTCTCGAAGCCAACCCGTTCCTCGGCCGTATCATCACCGGTCGCGTCGCTTCCGGTTCGATCAAGCCGAACCAGGCCGTCAAGGTTCTGTCCCAGGACGGCAAGACGGTTGAAACCGGCCGTATTTCCAAGATCCTCGCATTCCGCGGCATCGAGCGTACTGCCATCGACGAAGCGATCGCTGGTGACATCGTCGCGATTGCCGGTCTGTCCAAGGGCACCGTTGCCGACACGTTCTGCGATCCTTCGGTGACCGAGGCCATGCAGGCTCAGCCGATCGACCCGCCGACCGTTACCATGTCCTTCATCGTCAACGACAGCCCGCTTGCCGGCACCGAAGGCGACAAGGTGACCAGCCGCGTCATCCGTGATCGTCTGTTCAAGGAAGCCGAAGGCAACGTTGCGCTGAAGATCGAAGAAGCTGAAGGCAAGGATTCGTTCTACGTGTCCGGCCGCGGCGAACTTCAGCTTGCCGTTCTGATCGAAACCATGCGTCGCGAAGGCTTCGAGCTTGCCGTTTCGCGTCCGCGCGTCGTCATGCACAAGGACGAGAACGGCACCACGATGGAGCCGATCGAAGAAGTCGTCATCGACGTCGATGAAGAACATTCCGGCGTCGTCGTTCAGAAGATGTCCGAGCGCAAGGCCGAGATGACCGAACTGCGTCCTTCGGGCGGCAGCCGCGTTCGTCTGAAGTTCCTCGCTCCGACCCGTGGCCTGATTGGCTACCAGTCTGAGCTTCTGACCGACACGCGAGGCACGGCGATCATGAACCGCCTGTTCCATGATTATCAGCCTTACAAGGGAGAAATTGCCGGTCGTACCAACGGTGTTCTTCTGTCCAACCAGGCCGGTGAAGCTGTTGCTTACGCCATGTTCAACCTGGAAGACCGCGGCCCGATGATTATCGAGCCGGGCGAGAAGGTCTATGCCGGCATGATCATCGGCATCCATACCCGCGACAACGACCTCGAAGTCAACGTCTTGAAGGGCAAGCAGCTGACGAACATCCGTTCGGCCGGCAAGGACGAAGCCGTCCGCCTGACCCCGCCGATCCGCATGACGCTCGACCGCGCGCTCTCCTGGATCCAGGACGACGAGCTGATGGAAGTCACGCCGAAGTCGATCCGCCTGCGCAAGATCTATCTCGACGCCAACGACCGCAAGCGCTTCGACAAGTCGAAGGCAGCTCTCTAAGCCGTCCTGAAATCTAGTTGTGAAAAGCCCGGCCGCAAGCCGGGCTTTTTTGTGTTCCTGCAAATCGCACAGCTTGTAACCGAGGTTAAAAAAGCGTTAACTCGATGGACATTGTCCCCATCAGAACTCTGTGGGCAATCCGTCTGGTTAATGATTGACCGATGGCGGAGCCCGCATAGCAGGACCTAAAGTCGCGTTATGAAGACGTTGTCTATCGATGTTCGGCGGGCAGATCCGCAGGATGCCCGAGCCATCTCGGATGTACACCGGCAGAGCTGGGTGCAGGCCTATGCGGGTCTCATTCCGCACAAGCCGTTGATCCAGATGCTGGAACGTCGTGGCGAGAAATGGTGGCGCAAGGCAACGGACGGGCCGGCAACGCTTCTCGTGGTTGACGTCGCCGGCGAGATTGCCGGTTACGCGACGGTTGGCCTCAACCGCGCCCGGGCGCTGCCCTATGACGGCGAAATCTACGAGATCTATCTGCGGCCGGAATTCCAGGGTATCGGGCTGGGACGGCGGCTCTTCGGCGAAAGCCGCAAGCTTTTGACCTCGCTGGGTTGCCGCGGCCTGGTCGTCTGGTGCCTGGAGGACAGCGATCATGCGATCCGCTTCTTCCGCCGTCACGGTGGCAACGATGCCGTTGAGGGAATGGAGGATTTCGGTGGTTCGCAACTGAAGAAAGTCGGCTTCGTCTGGCAGAGCTGATGCGCCCTTGGGGCGTGTCGGGGAATAACTTTCCTCTCCTTGCGTGACCGGCCCCCGTCAATTCAATGGCTTATTGCCTTGGAGCCGGATTTTCGCTATCGACGCTTGGTGAATTGAACCTAATTGAGGATCACGATGCGTATCGATGCAATTTCCATCGGCAAGAACCCGCCTGAAGACGTCAACGTCATCGTCGAGGTGCCGGTTGGCGGTCAGCCGATCAAGTACGAGATGGACAAGGAAGCCGGTGCTCTGATCGTCGACCGCTTTCTCTACACGCCGATGACCTATCCGGGTAACTACGGCTTCATCCCGCACACGCTTTCCGAAGACGGCGACCCGTGCGACGTTCTGATCTGCAACACCCGTCCGCTGGTTCCGGGCTGCGTCATCAACGTTCGTCCGATCGGCGTGATGATCATGGAAGACGATGGTGGCAAGGACGAAAAGATCCTCGCCGTGCCGGTTCCGAAGCTGACCCAGCGCTACGACAAGATCAAGAACTACACCGATCTGCCGGAAATCACGCTGAAGCAGATCGAGCACTTCTTCGAGCACTACAAGGATCTGGAGCCCGGCAAGTGGGTCAAGATCGGCGGCTGGCAGGATGTCGACGTCGCAAAGCGCCTGATCGTCGAGGCGATCGACCGCTACAAGGCCCAGAAGTAATCAGCCAATCAGGCTTTCGATCTTCACTTTCAAATCCTCCGGGTCGCCATCGATCCGGAGGATTTTTTTACGCGCCGTTTCACCGGAGATGAAAGATATCGAGCTTTTCGGCACGCGCAGCTTCTTTGAGAGAAGTGCGATCAGCGCCTTGTTGGCCTTGCCATCTTCCGGCACCGCAGAGACACGCGCTTTGAGAAACGCGTTACCCTCCGCATCCGTCTCGATACCATCGATCGCGTCGCGGCCGCCATTCGGGGTGAGCTTGATGCTCAGCCTTATATGGTCGGCGTGAACGCTTATCGAAGTCACGCGAAGATCGGGTAGAGGGTCGTCCACATGAAGGAACGCAGGAAGAAGATCAGCAGCAGAACAATGATCGGGGAGATGTCGATTCCGCCGAGATTGGGCATGACACGACGGATCGGGCGCAGGACTGGTTCCGTGACGTTATAGAGGAAGCGGCCGATGGCATCGACGAACTGGTTGCTCGAATTGATAACGTTGAAGGCGAAGAGCCAGGAGAAGATGGCGCTGGCGATCAATATCCAGGTGTAGAGGTTCAAGGCCAGGTCAATGGTCTGAAACAGGGCGAGCATTCAGGTCTCCAATCTTGTTGCCAGGCCCCATCCTTCAGGATCGCGGCGGTCGGCCCACAAATTCCAAGTTGACAGACATGTAGACATTGGGGAACTAACGGGCAAGTGTCGCACCCGCCGCAGTTTCAGCATGTTTAACAGTGGCGCTACGCGAATTCGTCCATGACGGTCCACTGAAAGTCGCTTGTGATGTCCATTCCTGCCTCTGACGACCGCTTTGCAGCTTTTCGCCATTCGTCCTACACAAAGTTCTTCCTGTCGCGGTTCTTCGCTGGCTTCGCCATCCAGATCATCAGCGTTTCGGTCGGCTGGCAGATGTATGATGAAACCCGCAACCCGCTCTATCTGGGTCTGATCGGACTGTTCCAGTTCCTGCCTTCGCTGCTGCTTATCCTTGTCACGGGTACGGTGGCCGATCGGTATAACCGGCGCATGATCATGGCGATCTGCATGGTCATCGGTGCAGGCTGTGCGGCGGCGCTTCTTGGGCTGACGGTCGCCGGCGCCTTTTCACCCTGGCTGGTTTTCGCCATCCTCGTCGTATTCGGCATCGAGCGTGCCTTCATGGGGCCGGCGGTGCAGTCGCTCGGGCCGAACCTCGTGCCGGAGAAGGACCTTGCCAATGCGATCGCCTGGAATTCGTCTTCCTGGCAGACAGCCTCCATTCTCGGCCCGGTCTTCGGCGGCCTGCTTTATGGGCTGAACGCGACGGCTGCCTACATCGTGGCGTTCGTATTGCTGACGCTTGCCGCACTTCTCGTCTTCATGATCCCGAAGCCGGCGCAGCGGACCTCGGCTGCCAAGGTCGATGTCGCCCATCTGCTTGCCGGGTTCCGTTTCATCTTCAGCGAGAAAGTGGTTCTCGGCGCGATCTCGCTCGATCTGTTCGCGGTGCTTCTCGGCGGCGCTGTCGCGCTCATGCCAATCTTCGCACGTGACGTGCTCGAACTTGGCCCATGGGGCCTCGGCCTGTTGCGTGCCGCACCAGGTATCGGTGCGATCGTCGTTGCCGTCTGGCTTGCCTTCCACCCGATCCGGCATCATGCAGGGGTTGCGATGTTTGTCGGCGTCGGCTTTTTCGGTCTCGGCACGCTGATCTTCGGCCTCTCCTCGACGCCATGGCTCTCGATCGTTTCACTGATGATCATGGGCGCGGCCGACATGATCTCCGTCTATGTCCGCGAAACGCTGATCGCACTTTGGACGCCAGACGAGGTGCGCGGGCGGGTCAACGCCGTCAATATGGTGTTCGTCGGGGCCTCAAACGAGCTAGGCGAATTCCGCGCCGGCACGATGGCGCATTTCATCGGCGCAGTGCCCGCCGTCGTCATCGGCGGCGTCGGCACGCTTGCCGTCACCGTCATCTGGGCGCTCGGCTTTTCGAAGCTCAGAAGGATCGACACGCTGGAAGCGCCGGAGCGCAACTAATCCGGTCGCTGCGGACACCCGCTGCAGCTCAGCTTTGCGCCACTTCGGTTGCCGGCATCGATGCGCCGTATCGGGGTGAAGCTGCTGCTACGGCCTTTTTGTTCAGGAACACCATATCGAGGAATTCCGACAGCCAGGCCTTGAGCGGCGCATCGAACATCATGCGGCCTTCGAGGTGCTCGCTGCCCTGCTGCGCGTTGGGCATGGTGAAGCGCTCTGCGCCGTGAACGACCCAACGCTGCATCATCGCGCGGGTCAGTTCCGCGTGGAACTGCACGCCCCAGGCATTGTCGCCGTAACGGATCGCCTGGTTGGGATAGGCGTCACCTTCCGCCAGAAGCTTGACACCGCGCGGAACGTCAAAGCCTTCGCGATGAAAATGGTAGACCATTTTCGGCCATTGCATCAGCAGCCGGCCATGTTCGGTCGGGCGTAAGGGGTACCAGCCGATCTCGGTGATCTCGCCCTGTTTCGCGCCTACCTTGCCGCCGAGGTGGCGCACCATCATCTGGGCGCCGAGGCAGATGCCGAGATAAGGCTTGTTTTCCTTCAAGGGGACACCGATCCAGTCGGTCTCCTGCTCGACGAACGGGTCGGGATCGTTGGCGCTCATCGGTCCACCGAAAATGACGGCGCCGGAATGTCCGGCGAGCGTTTGCGGCAATGCTTCGCCCAGAACCGGACGGCGGATATCGAGCGGAAAGCCCTTCTCAAGAAGCATCTGGCCAACGCGGCCGGACGACGAGCGCTCCTGATGGAGAACGACGAGAACGGGAAAGAAATCTGTCTTTCGCGGAGGCATTACGAGCATCAGTTAGTCCTTACTCTCCTCCGCATTTTCTTCGGCGCGGCGCACAGCTGCCTCTTGGCGCTGCAGCACACGATCCCGCGAAGAAACACCGAGAAGGTCAGCGATCCTCCAAATCACATGATCCTCGATCTCGCTTCTCTGACCATCGGCATAGACAATGTCCCAGAGAATGCCGAGAAGTTCGACGCGGTCGTCTTCATTGACGAGATGACGTCTTAGATCGGAAGTGAACCGGTAATAGTCAACCGCTTCATGGCCCGCCTCGTGGCCGGCCTCGATCAACGCCTTCAGCCTATCCTCGCTGAGATCATACCGCTGGCGGATCAGTTCACGGAATTTTTGCTGTTCCTTTTTGGAGATGGCACCATCCGCCTCCATGACTTGGAAACAGAGCGCAACGAAGGCGACCCGCGGGTCGTCCGGTGCAAATTCCTTGTCTTCATGAGATGTCAGGGTATGGAGAAAGGCCTGTATGCGGTCCAACATCGATAGGCCTTCTCCATCTTTCCTTAAAACAGCCGTAACCGCGTTTTGGTCGGGTCGGCGTTTTGATCCTTCACACCGGGATCATCCGGTGGACGCCCGAAAAATGGAACCGGTTCGGCGTCATTTTCTTGCGTTTTAGCAGGTGCTGGTATGACTTTCTCCGGCTCTGTTGTCTTTGCTGCAACAGCAGGCTCGGCTGCCGGTTTTGCCGGTTTCTTTTCTATGACGATTGTCGGCTCTGCGGATGCGTTTTGTCTTGTCGTTTCCACCGGTGGCCGCTCGTTCACGATGACAGGCGGAAGAGCGGCAATCGCTTCGTCCGCAGCAACCTTGCCTTCGACAAGCGGACCTTCCAACTGGCTGAATGGCACTTTCCACTCGAAGGCGTCGAGTTTGCCGGTGACCGGCGAAACAGGAAGCCAGTTTTCCGAAACGAAGCCGTCAGCAACCCAGGCTGCATTACGCGAAGCGCGAAGAGCCTGCTGCATCCAGTGGCGGATGCGGCCCTGATCTCCGGTTTCGGCTTCCTCAATATCGGCCAGCAGCAGGTAGACCCGCTCGCTCGGTTCAACACGAGCCGCGGCTTCCGCCCTTGCCCTGGCCTTGGCAAAATCCTGAGCATCAAGCGCTGCCTGCGAAACGGCGAGAAGCGACTCGATATTGTTCGGACGCATGGCCTCTAGCTTTTCGGCGCGTTTCAGCCGGTCGAGCGTGCTATCGCCGCTGCGGGCGCGGATATAAGTGCGGGCGATATCCGGATGCGGCGAAAGCTTCCAAACGCCTTCCAGGACCGATGCGGCCTTCTTGATATTTTCCTGCCGCAGCAGCGCCTTGGCACAGATGATGGCGGCGGGGACGAGGTCCTTGGCCAGTTTCAGCGCATCGGTGGAATCTTCGCGGGCACCGCTCGGGTCGCTTTCCAGCCGCTCGCCCGCGCGGGCGGTCAGGAGAACCGCTCTCAGGCGGTCGGCTTCGGACCTGCTGATGATGTTGGCGGCACGCTGTTGCGCCAGCGTTTCCAAGGCCTCGTCCCAGCGGCCGGATTGGCTCTGGGATTCCAGCGTCGCCTGGGACGCCCAGGGCAGGTAAGGCGCGTGTTCGACGGCCTTTTCGGCGTATTGCCGGGCCGCTTCGTTGGCACCGAGGCGGCGCGCTTCCATGTAGAGGCCGCGCAGTCCGAGTTCGCGCGTTTCGGGATCGTTCGACATGCTCTCGAACTTGGCGCGGGCGTCGTCATATTTGCCTTCGATGAGAGCGGCCTGCGCATCGAGAAGGTGGATCAGCGGTTCCTGGTCGGCGCTGAGCAGATTGCGGGTACGGATGCTCATCTTGCGGGCAAGAAGCGCGTTGCCGGCGCCGGCCGCGATCAGGCCAGTCGACAGCGCCTGATAACCACGGTCACGCTTGCGGGCGCGAAAATAACGGCGGACCGAATAAGGCGAGGTCCAGATGATGCCGATCACCCACCACAGAAGCATGACGGCGCCAATCAGCGCCACGACCATCGTGGCGGCAACCATCAGGCTCGTCTCGATCAGGTGGTCCTGCCAGGTGATGGAGAGCAGGCCGGGGCGATCGGCGAGCCATGCAAAGCTCCAGCCGAGACCGAGAACGACGAGAAGGAAAATGAAAAGTCTGACCATTCCGTTTTTCGTCCTCAGCCTTGAGTGCCGGTAATCGCGCGGGTCAACGCACCGCCTACGAGATTTTCAACCTCTATGCGGGCGTCGAGTTCCTGCTTGAACGACTGGGATGCCGTCTTGGCCGCATCTGGAAGCGTCTCCCATTCGCGGGCGGCGGCGGCAAAATCGCCGGAGCGAAGCCGGTCCTCGAAACGGGCGACTATATCTTCTGGCGTGTTGCCGGTGACGTCGCCGACCTTGCGCACCTTCACGACCGAGAGGGCGGAAGAATAAAGCCGTGAGGCCAGGCCCTGATCGGGATCAGGCTGGGCGACCGCCTCGACCATGCTGTCCGCCACGCCGGAGACCTGACGCTGAAGCTCGACGCGCGACTGAACGCCCTTGGCGGCAAACGGCTGGAGGCTTGCAATTGCCGGATCGTCGCCAGCGACGGTCTTGTAGGTCTGCAGTTCTGCCTCGAAAGAGCCGCCGCGATCTACGGCGCTCTTCAGGGCTGCTGCGGCGACAGCGCGCGCCGCCTGCTGCTCGGGGCCTTTGTCGGCGATCTGGGCTTCCGCCTGCTGCAGGCGGCCGGCCAGTTGTGTCGAGGTTGCGGCAGCCGCTGCATTTGCCGATTTCAGGGTGGCGAGTTCGGCTTCGAGGGCGGCTAACTTCTGATCCGTCTCGGTCGATCCGCCGCCACCCGTCGAAGCGCTGCTTTCGAGTGCGGCCAGACGGCTTGTGATATCGGCGGATGGTTCGACTGGCCTGCTGGCGAGAGATGCGATTTCCTGACGAAGCGAGGCGATCTCTGCAGAAACGTCGCTGTCGCTCGATGAAGACGAGGATGCGCCGCCGGGCAGGACGCCGGCATATTGCATGCTGCCGGCCAGAAGCAGAGCGACGATGCCGCCGAAAATGCCGGATGCGACGAGCGTCGAGGTTGTGGGTTTGGATGTTATCGGGGCCGTATTTCTGGTCGAATAGTCTTCAGTTCTGGGCCTTGGCTGGAAGGGGGGCGGTTCTTCTTCCTTGGCCTTTTCTTCCGACGGCTCGGCAGATGCCGTGACCGGTTCGGGATCCGGTTCGTCGAAGCGTGGCGTTTCTGGCGTCGCAGCTTCCGGCTCGCCTTTTGTTTCGGTCACTGCCGTTTCCGTTTCCAGCATTGGCGTGGCTTCCGGAATATCTGAAGCTACCGGCGTTTCGGCGGCATCGTTCTCACGCGCATCGATGACATCATCGCTGTCATTGGCGCGGACGGGCTCAGCCACTGCGGCGGTTTCCTCCGCCGTCAGGTCGATGGTGACCGGTTCCTTGTTCGGGTTGGACCGGCGCGGTGGTTTTTCGGATACCATCTCGACCTCTTTTCTGCATGCGTTCACTAAAACCTAGTCGGTGCCCCCTGTTAAGGAAAGGGGCGCAAAGGGAATTAGGATCAGGCGGGGGTTAAAGAAGCGCCAACAGGGCGTTTTCGTCCGGGCTTTCGGCGATCCTGACATGAGGGCGAAACGCCGCGGGCACGGCATCGGCGGTTCGGGGGCTGATACAGAGGAATGCGGTTTCGGGAAGGGAGACCGCGTGATGCTCCGCGATCTCGAAAAATCGGGCGGCGTTTTCCCGCGAGTAGAGAAGCACGGCCTGAGCCTGAGATGTCAGCAGTCGTTCGAATAATTCTTCTGCGTGATAATCAATCGGGATCATTTTGTAGATTTCGGCTACCCGGACGGGCAGACCCAGTTCCTCAAGCCTATTTTCAAGCGATTCGGCACGAGGTTTTCCGGCGAGATAGAGGAGCGGACGGTCCGGGTTTTCGAATTTAGAGGCGATCAGATCGGCTAGTCCGGCACCGTCGCCGGAACCGATATGGATGTTGGTGAAACCTGCCGACCTTGCTGCCGCAGCCGTTTTCTCGCCAACTGCAAAGAGTTGGATATCCCGGTCAATCTTCAAGCCGGTGTCGATGCCGCCAAGTGCACGAAATGCTTCGGCGCTGGTCACGATCAGCGCCGAATGGGGCAGGACCAGAGCGTGTGTCGCTACCTGCCGGTGATGCATCGCCCTGCTGAGCGGCAGAAGCACGGGGTCATGGCCCAGAAGCTTCAGCCGTTCAGCCGTTCTAGCGGCTGAAATTTCAGGTCGGGTGACGACGACCCGCAAGGGTCAGCTCCAGCTGTCGAAGAAGCCGGGGCCGGCTGCGGCACGGACGGCTTCGCCGGCGCGAAGGCCGAGCGCCTCCGCATCCAGCCGCTTGCCCTCGACTTCGATTGCATGTTCGCGCCGACCGTCGGGTGTCAGGATCAGGCCGGAGAATTTGAGGTGATCTCCGTCACAGATCGCGAAACCGCCGATCGGCGTACGACAGGAACCATCGAGCGCGGCCAGGAAGGCGCGTTCGCAGGTCACGGCGTCATAGGTCGGGCGGTCGTTGATCGGAGCGATGAGGGCATCCGTGCGTGGATCACCGATGCGGCTTTCGACGCAGATCGCACCTTGCGCGGGAGCAGGCGGGAAATCGGCGGGATCGAGAAGTTCGGTCACGACCTCTTCCATCGACAGCCGTTTCAGGCCGGCAAAGGCGAGCAGGGTCGCATCGACCGTGCCCTCATCCAGCTTGCGCAGGCGCGTGCCGACCGAGCCGCGGAAGATCGTCACCTGAATGTCCGGGCGAAGACGGCGGATGAGCGCCTGGCGCCTGAGCGATGCCGTGCCGACGATCGCGCCATCGGGCAGGGCCTTCAGGGTCGATGCGGTGCGACCGATGAAGGCGTCGCGGAAATCCTCACGCGGCAGGTAGGCTGCGATATGCAATCCTTCCGGCAGCTTGGTCGGCATGTCCTTCGACGAATGCACGGCGATATCCAGCTCGCCGGAGGACAGCTGTTCCTCGAGTTCCTGGGTGAACAGGCCCTTGCCGCCGATCTCGGAGAGCGAGCGGTCGGTGATGCGGTCGCCGGTGGTCGACAGCACGACAATCTCGAACATCTCTTCCGGCAAGCCATGGGCCGCCATCAGCCGTGACCGCGTTTCGTGGGCCTGGGCCAACGCCAGCGGGCTGCCGCGCGTGCCGATCCGGAAAGGTTTTGTTTGCATCCGTCTCATTCCGTTGTTACCGGAAGCTCTCGTAAACCGGATCATCCGGCATCGCAATGAACAAGGGCCAATGACCTCATATCTGCGCATCCTCGGCATTGAAACAAGCTGCGACGAGACCGCCGCCGCGGTCGTCGCACGCCATGAGGACGGGCGCGGCGAGATTTTGTCCGATGTGGTGCTGTCGCAGCTCGACGAACACTCGGCCTATGGCGGCGTCGTGCCGGAAATCGCGGCACGCGCGCATGTCGAGGCGCTGGACGAGCTGGTCGAGGAAGCGCTGCGCCGTGCAAACGTGACGCTCGATGATGTCGATGCGATTGCCGCGACCTCCGGTCCCGGCCTGATTGGCGGTCTGTTGGTCGGGTTGATGACGGCAAAGGCGATAGCCCGCGTTTCGGGCAAGCCGCTTCTGGCCATCAACCATCTCGAAGGCCATGCGCTGACGGCACGGATGACGGACGGGCTTTCCTTCCCCTATCTGATGCTGCTCGTCTCCGGCGGGCATACGCAGCTCATCCTGATCCGCGGTGTCGGCCAATACGAGCGCTGGGGCACGACGATCGACGATGCGCTGGGCGAGGCTTTCGACAAGACGGCGAAATTGCTCGGCCTGCCTTATCCAGGTGGTCCGGCGGTCGAAAAGGCTGCCCTTTCCGGTAATCCTGACCGGTTCTCGCTGCCGCGTCCGCTGGTTGGCGAGGCGCGTCTCGACTTTTCCTTTTCCGGCCTGAAGACTGCCGTGCGGCAGGCCGCGACCGAGATCGCGCCGCTGACCGAACAGGATGTCGCCGATATCTGCGCCTCGTTCCAGAAGGCGGTATCGCGCACGCTTCGCGACCGGATCGGCCGCGGGCTGCTGCGTTTCCGCGAGGCGTTTGCCGGTTTCGATACCGAGCCGGCGCTGGTCGTCGCCGGTGGTGTTGCCGCCAATCAGGAAATCCGGCGCACGCTGCAGGCACTTTGCCTCGAACACGGGTTCCGCTTCATCGCGCCGCCGCTCAGGCTCTGCACCGACAATGCAGCAATGATCGCCTGGGCGGGTCTGGAGCGGATGGCGGAGGAGTTTCCGGCCGACGATCTCAATGTCGCGCCACGTTCGCGCTGGCCGCTGGATAAGGATGCAAAGACCTTGCTCGGATCCGGCAAACGAGGAGCGAAGGCATGACCAACGAGCGGATCGCCGTCATCGGCGCAGGCGCATTCGGAACGGCACTTGCGACCGTGTTCGCATTGGAGGGTCGTTACCCGGTGACGCTTGTCGGGCGCCAGCCGAACCTGATGGCCGATCTGCGCGATGACCGGATGCATGATTCGGCACTGCCCGGCGTGCCCTTGCCGGACGCGCTGCAGTTTTCAGCCGAGCCGGATGCGGTGGCGGAAGCGAATGTCGTTCTCTTCGCCGTGCCGTCGAGGGCGCAGCTCGATGCGGCGCGGCATTACGGACCTTATCTCTCCCCGGATGCAGCCGTTGTCATCTGCGCCAAGGGGCTTGATCGGGCCGAGCGGCTGCTGACCGATGTCATATCGGCGGAATTGCCGAAGACGCCTCTGGCGGTGCTTTCGGGGCCTGGTTTTGCCGCCGATATCGCGCGCGGTCTGCCGACGGCGATGTCGCTCGGCGCGCAGGACCCGGTGCTGGCGGAAAGGCTTGCGCAGGTTCTCTCCAGCCGCAGTTTCCGGCTTTACGCTTCGTCGGATGTGATCGGCGTGCAGCTCGGCGGGGCGCTCAAGAACGTGCTGGCGATTGCATGTGGCATCGTCGAAGGCGCGGGGCTTGGCGAGTCGGCCCGTGCGGCGCTGATTTCCCGGGGCCTGGCCGAGATGTCCCGGCTCGTTGAAGCCATGGGCGGCAACTCGGATACAGTGCGCGGTCTGTCTGGGCTCGGCGACCTCGTGCTGACCGGTACCAGCCATCAGTCACGCAATCTGAGTTTCGGCATTTCGATCGGGAAGGGTGAGCCGGCGCAGACCGTCGGTGGGCCGCTGGTCGAAGGTGCATTTGCGGCCTCGGTCGCGGCCCGGCTCGGTCGGAAATTTTCGGTCGATCTGCCGATTACGGATGCGGTCGCGGCCATTATCGACGGACGTCTCGATGTGATGACCGCGATGGAACAGCTCATGACCCGGCCGATCAAGGCCGAGTAGTCCATTTAAAACTCGGGAGACCCCAATGCTGTTTGCCTTTCTCTGCACCGACAAGCCCGGCCACCTGCAGGTTCGCATGGATACCCGTCCCGCGCATGTGGAGCATCTGAATAAGCTCAACGCCGAAGGTACGCTGAAGTTTGCCGGCCCGTTCCTGGATGACGACAGCAAGCCGAATGGTAGCCTTGTCGTGGTCGAGGCCGCCGATATTGCAGCGGCCCGGACGATTGCAGAGGCAGATCCCTATTACCTTGCCGGCCTGTTCGAGAAGGTGGATGTGAAGCCGTGGAACTGGGTGTTCAACAACCCGGCCAACGAGCAGAAGTGAGGCAATAGATGGCCTATTGGCTTTACAAGTCCGAGCCGAATGTCTGGTCCTGGGAACAGCAGAAAGCCAAGGGCGAGGTCGGCGAGGAATGGACCGGTGTTCGCAACTATCTGGCGCGCAACAACATGCGGGCGATGAAGATCGGCGACAAGGGTTTCTTCTACCACTCGAACGAGGGGCTGGAGATTGTCGGGATCGTCGAGGTCTGCGCCCTGTCGCATCCGGATAGTTCGGCCAAGGGTGATCCCAAATGGGATTGCGTCGATATCCGCGCCGTCGCGGATATGCCGAAGCCCGTTACGCTGAAGGACGTCAAGGCCAACCCGAAATTCGAGAAGATGGCACTGGTCACTTCCATGCGGCTTTCGGTGCAGCCGGTGACGGATGAGGAATATTTCGAGATCTGCCGTCTCGGTGGTCTCGACAATCCTCCGAAATCTCCCGCCTGAGTTCGCAAGCTTGAAGACCGAGCCCAAGGCCTTCATCCTCGAAAACACCGATCTCATGCGGCCGCCGCATGTGCCGGAGATTTTGCTGCATCTGGCAACAGAGGCGCATGATCTGTGGCTGAAGACGGAGGAGGATCTGCAGGCCATCGGCCTGCCGCCGCCGTTCTGGGCCTTTGCC